>NZ_JACIZD010000002.1:437500-460581 GCF_014359565.1 Immundisolibacter sp.
CCGCTACACCTGGAATTCCACTTCCCTCTACCACACTCTAGCCAGCCAGTATCGAATGCAGTTCCCAGGTTGAGCCCGGGGATTTCACATCCGACTTAACAAGCCGCCTACGCGCGCTTTACGCCCAGTAATTCCGATTAACGCTTGCACCCTCCGTATTACCGCGGCTGCTGGCACGGAGTTAGCCGGTGCTTTTTCTGCAAGTAACGTCAGAACCATGCGGTATTAGCGCACGGCCTTTCTTTCCTGCTAAAAGTGCTTTACAACCCGAAGGCCTTCTTCACACACGCGGTATTGCTGGATCAGGGTTTCCCCCATTGTCCAATATTCCCCACTGCTGCCTCCCGTAGGAGTCTGGGCCGTGTCTCAGTCCCAGTGTGGCTGGTCGTCCTCTCAGACCAGCTACCCGTCGTCGGCTTGGTGAGCCATTACCTCACCAACTACCTGATAGGACGCAGGCTCATCATTCCGCGCGAGGCCCGAAGGTCCCCCGCTTTCCCCCGTAGGGCGTATGCGGTATTAGCCCGAGTTTCCCCGGGTTATCCCCCACGAAAAGGTAGATTCCTACGCGTTACTCACCCGTCCGCCACTCGCCACCCGGATAGCAAGCTATCCTGTGCTGCCGTTCGACTTGCATGTGTTAAGCATACCGCCAGCGTTCAATCTGAGCCATGATCAAACTCTTCAATTAAATCCCGAAGACTGCGAACAGTCTTATTCGGTCTTCTAAGGGGCGAACCCCTTATCTCAAGCAGGTTTGACTAACCATCAGACGCAAGCGCCCACACAAATTACCTGATCTCGGTTTTTCAAAGAGCGGGCCGGTTCGTGACCGGCGAGGGAGGCGAATTATTCATGAGGTTCGCGGGTGCGTCAACAGGGGAGAACGAATATTTTTCCTAGCCCCACCGCGTTCTAAAAATACACCTTCTACATCAGGTGGATACGACACGCGCGTCGTTTGCCGACCTGAACCAGATATTCGCTGCCTGCGCCCAGAACGCGCTTCGGGTCGTCGATTCGAACGCCGTCGACGCGCACCGCACCCTGGCTGATCAGGCGCATCGCCTCCGAAACGCTGCCCGCGAGCGCCGCCCGCTGCAGCGCAAGCCCGACCATGAGTCCTCCTGGGGCGTCGAGTCGGAGCACCGGCAGGTCCTCGGGCAGTTCTCCGTGACGGAAGCGCTCGACGAAGGCGCGGCGCGCTGCGACGCCCTGCGCCGGCGTGTGAAACCGCGTCACCAGTTCCTCCGCCAGTTCGAGCTTGGCCTCCATCGGGTTTCGGCCGGCCTCGATGGCTTCCCGCAACTCCTGCTGTTGCGCTGGCGTGCGACTACTCAAAAGCCCCATGTAGCGCCACATCAGATCGTCCGAGATCGACATGAGCTTGCCGAACATTTCGTTCGGGGGTTCCGTGATTCCGACGTAGTTCCCGAGCGACTTGGACATCTTCTTGACGCCATCCAACCCCTCGAGCAGTGGCATGGTCAGGATCGACTGGGGTCGCTTGCCGTACGCCTGCTGGAGTTGACGCCCCATCAGGAGGTTGAACTTCTGGTCGGTACCACCCAGTTCGAGGTCAGCTTCCAGAACCACCGAGTCGTAGCCCTGCATTAGCGGGTAAAGGAACTCGTGCACGGCGATCGGTTGACCGGAGCGGTAGCGCTGCGAGAAATCGTCGCGTTCCAGCATGCGCGCGACCGTCGTGTGCGCGGCCAGACCAATCATCCCCGCCGCGCCGAGGGGCTCCAGCCACGTCGAGTTGAATAGGACCTGCGTGCGCTGCGGATCGAGCACCTTGAACACCTGCTGCTGGTAGGTGTCGGCATTGCGAACGATGGCCTCTCGGGTCAGCGGCTTGCGCGTTGCGTTGCGGCCGGTTGGGTCGCCGATCATCGCCGTGAAGTCGCCGACCACGAACAGCACCTGGTGGCCCAGATCCTGCAGCTGACGAAGCTTGCCCAACAGGACCGCGTGGCCCAGGTGAAGATCCGGTGCGGTGGGGTCGAAGCCCGCCTTGATGCGCAGGGGACGCCCCTCCTGCAGCCGCTCGGCGAGCGACCGTTCCGGAAGAATTTCGTCCGCGCCGCGCCGGATCGTTTCGAGTGGATCGTTATTTGTGCCCTCAAGCATCACTATTTGGCCCGACCGATGAATTCAAAAACACGTCCTGTAGGGTTGCAATCTTGTCACTCGCAAGTGAAGAATGCTGAATCATTGGTGCATCGTACCGTCACTTGTGCTTGCAACCAGCCACCCAGCACTGTACGCACTTGCCCGCCAGCGGCCAAGTTCATATGACAGGTATCACAGAGGTTTCTACCATTATCAGTCGCCGCTCCCGCCGTTTGCAGTCCGCTCCCGCCAGTGTGGGAATCTCCAGGGGACACGGCACAACGTCGCCTGACCCGAGCCCTGCGCGTCATCTGTTGCCGTGGGCGTTCGGCTCGTGCATGGCACTGATGGTAGCCATGCTCGTGGCGCGCACCGCCGAGAGCCTGGCCAGCATCCCCGAGCGTCTCAACGCGCCTGCAGTCGAGAGGCCCTACCCGCTGCCGGAAATCGAGGCAGCCACGGGGGTCGCCCTAGAGCAACTCGATGAGGCTTGGCTGGAGCATCGAATCCGGCCCGGCGAGAGTTTCTTTCAGGCCATGCGGGCCATGGGATTTGGGCCCGGCACCGTGCAGTCCGTCATGGACGCCGGCCAGCAGGCGCGCTCCCTGCTCGACCTGAAACCCGGCCAGGTGCTGCGCGCCAGTGCAGCCGATGGCGAGCTTATGGCCCTGGACCTGGAGATCGACCCGCTGAACAAGCTGGAGGTCCGGCGGGACTTCGACGGCTACTCCGCACTCCTGCATACCCGGCCGACCCAAACCGTGCAAGCGCAGGCCGCCGGCGTGATCAACAGCTCCTTATATATGTCGGCGCAGCAGGCCGGGCTGTCCGACCGCTTGGTCCTGGAACTGGCGGAAATGTTTGGCTGGGACATCGACTTCACGCAGGACCTGCAGCCCGGTGATCGCTTCGCTGTTATCTACAATGAGCTGACGGCCGACGGCGAGAAGGTACGCGACGGTGACATACTGGCCGCCGAATTCGTCAACAAGGGCAAGGTCCTGCGGGCCGTGCGCTACACCGATCCGGACGGCCGGGTAGCCGTCTACAAACCGGACGGCAGCAGCATGCGCAAGGCCTTCAGCCGCAACCCGCTGCCGGTAACGCGCATTACCTCGCGCTTCAATCCGAACCGACTGCACCCCATTTTCAAAACCGTTCGCCCACACCGCGGCGTCGATTACGGCGCCGCCACTGGCACCCCCGTGCAGGTCACAGGCGACGGCCAGGTTGCGTTCGCCGGTCGGCAGGGCGGTTACGGGAATGTCCTGATCATCGATCACGGCCGCGGCAACCGAACGCTCTATGCGCACCTGAGCCGCTTTGCGCCCAACATGCGCGTCGGACAACGGGTGAACCAGGGCCAGGTCATCGGCTATGTCGGGTCTACCGGATGGGCCACCGGCCCGCACCTGCATTACGAATTCCAGGTGAATGGCCAAACCAAGGATCCACTGACCGTGGCCCTTCCGAATGCGCAACCGCTGCCGGACGCCTACCGGCGTCATTTCCTGACCCAGACCTCGGGCTGGGTGGCGAAACTGGACGCACTGGCAACGCGCCGGGTTGCACAGACGGATCCTGCCCAGGCGCAGTGATCGACCCGCCGCCCGCCGAGCTCTACATCGGCCTGATGAGTGGCACCAGCCAGGACGCCATCGACGGCGTTCTGGCCGAGTTTCCGCCCAACGGACAACCGCGCATCCGCGCTACCCACAGCGCCGCGCTCACGCACGACTTGCGTCACCAACTCGATGCGCTGCAGCGCCCGGGGGAAGAAGACCTCGGCCTGGCCCTGCAGCTGCATCACGATCTTGGACAGCGCTTCGCGGACTGTGCGCTGCGTTTGCTGGACACGGTGGGGGTTCCGGCCCATGCCGTGCGCGCCATCGGCTGTCACGGGCAAACGATTCGCCACAGCCCGGATGGACCGGCACCGCACAGCCTGCAAATCGGCAATTGCGCGCTGATTGCGGTGCGTACCGGCATTCCGACGGTGGCCGATTTTCGCAGCGCCGACATTGCTGCCGGCGGACAGGGCGCGCCGCTGGCACCGGCGTTTCACCAGGCGGCCTTCGGCACTGCCGGCCGCCGACGTGCGGTGCTGAACCTGGGCGGCATGGCGAATGTGTCGCTGCTGGGCGCCGACACGAGCGGCTGGGATGTCGGTCCCGGCAATGTGCTGCTGGACGCTTGGGCTGCACGGCACCTCGGACAGCCCTACGACGCCGAGGGCCGGTTCGCCGCACTGGGCACGGCCGACCCGCAGCTGCTGGCCGCCTTGCTGGCACATCCGTTCATCGACCGCCCGCCGCCCAAAAGTACCGGGCGCGAGGATTTCAATCTGCGCTGGCTCGACGCCGTACTGGCCGGATTCGGGAACCTGCACCCGGCCGACGTGCAGGCGACGCTCGCGGAATTTACTGCCGCCGCGGTTGCTCGAGCCCTGCGCGGTCGAGACGAAATCGAGGAACTACTGGTCTGCGGGGGCGGCGCGCGCAACACGGATCTTCTGGACCGCCTTGCCCGGCGCCTTACGCCGCTGCGGGTCGAAACCACCGCTGCGGCCGGCGTGGACCCGCAATGGGTGGAAGCCTTGGCCTTTGCCTGGCTGGCCCGCCAGCGCATGCACGAAACGGCGCTGGATCTTCGCCGGATCACCGGCGCGCGACGGCCGGTGATCCTCGGCTGCGTGTATCTGCCCGGTTGAGCGGCCGCCGGCGCGGCGCTTGCTCAGACCGCCGCTGCAAGCGGCTCAGACGCTGAAGGACGACCCACAACCGCAGGTCGTCGTGGCCTGCGGATTGCGGATCACGAACTGCGCGCCCTGGAAGTCTTCCCTGTAATCGATCTCGGCGCCTTCCATGTATTGCAGGCTGAGCGGATCGATCAGCAAGGTCACGCCCTCGGTTGCCACTGCGCAGTCGCCCTCGTCCACGTTCTCGTCGAACGTGAAACCGTACTGAAAACCCGAGCAGCCGCCGCCGCTGATGAACACGCGCAGCTTCAGCTGCGGGTTGCCTTCCTCGGCGATCAGTTCGCCCACCCGCCGGGCAGCGCTTTCGGTGAACAGGACTGGTGCGGTATTCGGCATGGGGATACTCCGGAAAACAACAAGCGCAGGCGCGCTCACAAACTTAAGACCTTCTTAGGGTAGCGGAGTTGCCGCCGTCATGGGCTGGCCGGCGGCAATCAGCTCCTGCCAGGCGAACTCGAACGGCAGTGCCGTCTGCCCGCGGGGCTCCAGAACCACCCGCAGCCGCTGCGGCCGCAACCCGGCCGGCAACACCAAGGTGCCGGAAAAGGTCTGCAGTCGCTGCAAAGCCAGCCGCAACTGCGCCACCCGAATTTCCTGTGGCCGTCCCTCCAGCTCCCCAAGAATCCACAGCTCGGCTCGCCCCGTCAGCTTGCCATCGGCCAGTGGCGACGCGACCTGCGCCACCAGCAGCCGATACCCGACGCGCCCACCGTCAGCCTGTGGACTGAGCAACAGATCGGCGACACCCAGTTCCGGCGCCTGCCCGTCAGGCGCCAACACTCCGCGCAGCAGGGCAAGACGGCGGCTGAGTTCACCGTTTTGCGCGCTAAGGTCGGCGAGCTGCTGGCGCAGCATGGCCTGCGCCTCGCGGTCTACCGCCTGCAGCTGCCGAAGCGCCGCATTCTGCTCGCGCAGCGCGACGTCGGTTGGCTGGGCCGGGGGCTTTTGTGGCGCCCGCCGATCGAGCAGGCGCGCGCCCAGCACGCCCAGCGCTATCCCAAGAAACATACTTGCCGCACACCGCCACACCCATGGCGGCGGACGGGCCATCAAGGCGCCAGGGCCGGCTGGCGCAGACCCAGCGTCTCATCGAGTCCAAACATCAGGTTCATGTTCTGGATCGCCTGGCCGGCGGCGCCCTTGACCAGATTGTCGATCACCGACAGCACCACCACGCGGTTGCCGGACTCGTGCACGGCGATTGCGCAATCGTTGCCGGCGCGCACCTCGCTGGTCTGCGGATGACTGCCCGCCGGCAACACGCGCACGAACGGCTCGCCCCGGTAACGGGACGCATACAAAGCCTGCAGGTCGACGTGTGCACCGGCACACAAACGGGCATAAAGCGTGGCGTGGATACCGCGGTTCATCGGCAACAGATGCGGCACGAAGGTCAGGTCCAGCGCCGCGCCGGTCGTTACCGCGCCGAGGTTCTGCACGATTTCCGGCTGGTGGCGGTGGGCAAACACACCATAGGCCTTGAAATTCTCATTGGCTTCGCAGAACGACAGGTCGGCTCGCGCGTGCCGTCCGGCCCCGCTGACCCCGGACTTGCAATCCGCCACCAGCTCGCCCGGATCGACGAGGCCGGCTTCGAGCAGCGGCAGCAAACCGAGCGTCACCGCGGTCGGATAACAGCCTGGATTGGCAATCAGGCGGGCGCCGGCGATGCGCTCGCGGTTCAGCTCCGGCAAGCCGTAGACGGCTTCTTCCAGAAACTGCGGACAGGCGTGCGGCATGCCGTACCAGCGCTCCCATACCGCCGGATCGCGCAGGCGAAAGTCGGCCGCCAGATCGATGACCCGCGCCCCGGCATCCAGCAGCGTCGGCACCTGCTGCATGGCAACGCCGTTGGGCGTGGCGAAGAACACCACATCGCAGGTGGCAAGTGCCCGCACATCGACCTCGCGGAATGCAAGATCGAGCCGGCCGGACAGGCTCGGGAACAGATCGCTGACCGGCCGACCCGCTTCGCCGCGGGAGGTGATGACGGCCATTTCCACCTGCGGATGCTGTACCAACAGACGCAGCAGTTCGACCCCGGTGTAGCCGGTGCCGCCGACGATTGCCACTTTGATCATGATCGATCCCTCGTCCTGGCCTGGCCGGCAAAGGTAGACCCAAACCCCGTGCACAACAAAAAAGCCCGGCGTGATGAGCAGGCCGGGCTTTCTGGAAAAGCGTATTGGCTGGGGGACTAGGATTCGAACCTAGATTGACGGAGTCAGAGTCCGTTGTCCTACCGTTGGACGATCCCCCACCCGGAATCCCCCGGCGCCGATCAGCGCTTGGAGAACTGGGGCGCGCGCCGCGCCTTGTGCAGGCCGACCTTCTTGCGCTCGACCTCGCGCGCGTCGCGCGTCACGTAGCCGGCCTTGCGCAGGGCCGGGCGGAAGGTTTCGTCGAACTCGATCAAGGCGCGGGTAATGCCGTGGCGGATGGCGCCGGCCTGTCCGTTCGGCCCACCACCCTGCACGGTGATGCGCAGATCGAAGCTGTCCGGCCGGCCGACGGTCTCCAGCGGCTGGCGAACCAGCATGCGCGAGGTCGGACGACCGAAATACGCGTCCAGGCTGCGGCCGTTGATGGAGATGTCGCCCTTGCCCAGGCGCAGGATGACGCGCGCCGAGGCCGACTTGCGGCGGCCAACCGAGATCTTGTTCTGCACTACTGGCATGACGGAGTCCGAACTGCGTGAATCAGATGTCCAGCGCCTGCGGCTGCTGGGCGGTATGCGGATGCTCGGCGCCGGCGTAGACCTTGAGCTTGCTGAACATGGCCCGGCCGAGCGGGTTCTTGGGCAGCATGCCCTTGACCGCCTGCTCGAGCACCAGCGTCGGCCGGCGCGCGATGCGATCGGCGAAGGTCTCGGTACGCAGCCCGCCGATGTAGCCGGTGTGATGCTGGTACAGCTTGTCGGTCAGCTTGCGGCCGGTCACGCGCACCTTCTCGGCATTGACCACGACGATGTAATCGCCGGTGTCCATGTGCGGCGTGTACAGCGGCTTGTGCTTGCCACGCAGGCGACGGGCGATCTCCGACGCCAGGCGCCCGAGCGTCTTGCCGTCGGCGTCTACGAGAAACCAGTCCTGCCGTATTGTCTGCGGCGTAGCGCTAACAGTCGTCTTCATGCCCGGATCGCGGTGGCCTGCCAAAAAGGCCGTGCATCCTATTCAGCGCGGCGCGTGGTGTCAAGGCAAGACGCCGCTCCAGAACGCACTCGCCGCCTCGCGCAGCGGTGTCAGACGGCCGTGAAAGAAATGATCTGCCTCGTCGATCACGGTCAGTGGCGGCAGCGGCCCTGCCACGCGCGCCAGCCAGCGCCTCACCGTCGCGAGCTCGATCAACTCGTCGCGGCTGCCGTGAATCACCTGCCAAGGGCACTGCGGCGCCGTGACCTCATCCAGATAGCCCATCCCCGCCGGGGGTGCCACCAGCAGCAGACTGGCCGCGTCGGCTGCGACATGGCCGCGCAGCGCCATTGCGGCGCCGAAGGAGAAACCGGCCAGATGAAACGACCGATCCGGATATGCCGCGCGCGCCCAGGCCACAACCGCCAGCAGATCATCCAGCTCGCCAACGCCCTGGCCAAACTCCCCCGCGCTGTGGCCCACACCGCGAAAATTGAAGCGCACCGCGATCGCGCCCAGTTCGTTGGCGGCCCGCGCCAGGGTATAGACCACCTTGTTATCGAGCGTGCCGCCGTACTGCGGGTGTGGATGACAGACGACGCACAGCGGTCCGCCCGGGTCCTGGGCCGGTTCGATCAGCACTTCAAGCGGCCCTGCCGGGCCGGTGATCTGGATACGCTGTTTGGGGGCGGGCGGGGTCGTCATGGGCACTCGAAATCAAGGCGGGCGCGAACCGCAAGTATAGACTTCAGGCTCCAGCCACCACCCGGCTCGATCCATGTCCGAGATCCGTTTTCGCCCGCTCGATCGCCTGTTGTTGTCCGTGGACCGCCTGCTGCGCCTGGCGCCCGGCGCACCCACGCCGGCCGTTCGCAATCCGGCCGATGAGCTGCCGGAAGCATCCGGCCTGACGGCCGCCGATCGCGAAAAGGCCGCCGCGCTGATGCGCGTCAACCACGCTGGCGAGCTGGCCGCGCAGGGCCTGTATCTGGGGCAGTCGCTGGCGGCCCGGTCGCCACAGACGCTCAGCCGACTGCGCTCCGCCGGCGCCGAGGAAGCGGCCCATGTCGACTGGTGTCGTGCCCGCCTGCGGGCGCTTGGCGGCCGGCGCAGCCTGCTCGACCCGGCCTGGTTCGGTGGCGCGCTGGCCATCGGTACGCTGGCCGGGCTGGCGGGAGACGACTGGAGCCTTGGCTTCATCGCCGAGACCGAACGCCAGGTCGAGGCGCACCTGGGCGATCACTTGCAGCGCCTGCCGGCGGGCGATCAGCGCAGTCGCGCAGTGCTGGAACAGATGCGCCGCGACGAGATCCGCCACGGCGAGGACGCGCGCCGCGCCGGTGGCCGCGAGCTGCCGGCGCCCGTGCGCGGCCTGATGCGCCTGGCGTCCCGGGTGATGACCAGCACCGCCTACCGGGTGTAAACCGGCCGGCGCGCGGCCTACTTCATGTTGGTGGCGTAGAAGATTTCCTGGATTTCCCGCTCCAGGCGGGCCGCCGTGGCGGCGCGTTCCTGCGCCGGCAGCTCGGCGGCATTGACGCCGAACAGGTAGTTGTCCAGGTCGAACTCGCGCACCCGCAGCTTGGTGTGGAAGATGTTTTCCGGGTAGACGTTCACATCCACGGCGTGAAAGCGCGCCAGGGTGTCGGCGTCGATGTAGTTCTGGATGGAATGAATGGTGTGGTCGATGTAGTGCTTGCGCCCGCGCACGTCGCGGGTGAAGCCGCGCACCCGGTAGTCCAGGATCACGATGTCCGACTCGAAGCTGTGGATCAGGAAGTTCAGCGCCCGCAGCGGCGAGATGTGGCCGCAGGTCGACACGTCGATGTCGGCCCGGAAGGTGCTGATGCCGTTGTCGGGGTGCTGCTCGGGGTAGGTGTGGACCGTGACGTGGCTCTTGTCCAGATGTCCCACCACGGCGTCCGGCCGCGGGCCGGGGCCCTCGCCGGAACTGCCTTCGGCATGGTTGCCCTCGGAGATCAGCATGGTCACGCTGGCGCCCTGCGGATCGTAGTCCTGGCGTGCGATGTTCAGAATGGTGGCGCCGATGATGTCGGCCACCTCGCTCAGGATGCGCGTCAGGCGCTCGGCGTTGTAGGTCTCGTCGATGTACTCGATGTATTGCTGCTGGGCCTCGCGCGTCAGCGCGTAGGAAATGTCGTAGATGTTGAAGCTCAGGGTCTTGGTCAGGTTATTGAAACCGTGCAGCTTGAGCTTGTCGTCGAGTTCGGGCATCGGAATTACCGCAGCGGGCGCAGCACGCCGGCCAAGGGGGGGTGAAAGATGATTTGTACCCGGTTGCCGGCCGGGTCCAGGCAGTAGAAGCTGCGCGCGCCGTCGCGATGGGTGCGCGGCGCGGCGACGATGGGGACGCCATTGTCGCGCAGAAATTCGTGCCAGGGGTCGACATCCTCGATGCGCGCCAGCAGAAAGCCGATGTGATCCAGGCGCTGGCCTTGGGCGGCCGGCGGCGGCCCCCGGTGCAGGGCCAGGTTGTCGTGGCCGGAGCTCAAGTAAACGTTATCGGCGTCCGGCCGCCACTCGACGTGCATGCCCAGCAGATCGACATAGAAGCGTTCGCAGGCCTCGAAGGGCTCCACGAACAGGGCCACGTGGCGCAGGCCGGCGTGGGCGGGAGGACGCGGCGACATGATTCAGCCCTCGGTGTGGAACAGTTCGCGCAGGCGGGCGCCCGGATCCGGCGCGCGCATGAAGGCCTCGCCGACCAGGAAGGCATGCACGTCCGCGGCGCGGATCAGTGCCACATCGCCCCGGCCGTGAATGCCGCTTTCCGCCACCAGCAGGCAGCCGGCCGGCGCCCGGCGCGCCAGCCGCACGGTGGTATCCAGCGTGGTCTCGAAGGTGTGCAGGTTGCGGTTGTTGACGCCAAGCAGCGTCGGCTCCAGCGCCGCTGCGCGTTCCAGCTCCGCCTCGTCGTGGACCTCGACCAACGCGTCGAGCCCAAGCTCCCGCGCCAGAGCCGCGAAATCGCGCAGCCTGGCATCGTCGAGCGCCGCCACGATCAGCAGGATGCAATCGGCACCGGCCGCGCGCGCCTCGTACATCTGGTAGGCGTCGAGCAAAAAATCCTTGCGCAGCAGCGGCAGGGCCACCGCCGCGCGCACGGCGCGCAGGTCCTCCAGGCTGCCCTGGAAGAACGGCGCGTCGGTGAGCACCGAAAGGCATGCGGCGCCGCCGGCCAGGTAACTGCGGGCCAAGGCGGGCGGGTCGAAATCGGCCCGCAGCAGGCCCTTGCTGGGCGAAGCGCGCTTGATCTCGGCGATTACCGCCGCCTGACCGGCACCGACGCGGGCCGCCAGCGCCGCGGCAAAGCCACGAGTCGGCGGCATGGCCTCGGCCTCGCGCCGCAGCTCGGGCAACGGCCTTGCGCGGCGCGCGGCGGCCACCTCGTCTGCCTTGGCGGCGAGGATTTTCTTCAGTACATCCGGCGTGTTCATGCCGCCTCCAGACGCTGCGACAGGGCCGCCAGGGCACCCACTCGATGCAGCGCGGCGCCGCTGGCCAGCACCTCGCCAGCGCGCTGCACGCCGCTGGCGAGCGAATCGGCAAGGCCCGCCACATACAGCGCCGCGCCGGCATTCAGGGCCACGATGTCGCGCGCCGGCCCCGGCGTGCCGGCCAGGGCCTCCCGCAACAGGGCCACGCTGGCGGTCACGTCGGCCACTGCCAGGCGCTCGCTGGCCACCCGCGCAAAGCCGAACTGCTCCGGCTCGACGCGGTAGCTACGCACGGCGCCGTCCCTGAGTTCCGCCACCTCAGTGGCAGCGCCCAGGCTGATCTCGTCCAGACCATCGTCGGCATGCACCACCAGCACGTGGCGGCTGCCCAGGCGTGCCAGCACCTGCGCGATCGGCTCCACCAGCGCGGCGTCGTACACACCCACCACCTGGCCCAGTGGTCGGGCCGGGTTGGTCAGGGGCCCGAGCAGATTGAACAGCGTACGGATGGCGATGTCGCGGCGCGGCCCCAGCGCATGGCGCGAGGCGCCGTGATGCGCCGGCGCGAACATGAAGCCGAAACCGACCTCGTCGATGCAGCGGGCGATGGCCGCCGGCGACAGGGCGATGCGCACGCCGAGCGCCTCCAGCACATCGGCGCTGCCGCTGGAACTCGATACGGAGCGATTGCCGTGCTTGGCCACCCGCCCGCCGGCCGCCGCCACCACGAAGCCGGCCGCGGTCGACACATTGAACAGGCCGGCGCCGTCGCCGCCGGTGCCGCAGGTGTCGACCAGGCGTTCGGGCGCCACCTCGACCGGCACGGCGAATTCACGCATGACCTGCGCCGCGGCGGCGATTTCCACCACCGTCTCGCCCTTCATGCGCAGCGCCACCAGCAGGCCGCCGATCTGCGCCGGCGTGGCCTCACCGCTCATTATCGAGCGCATGGCGGCCGCCATCTGGGCCTGATCCAGGTCTGTGCCCGCCACCACGCGGGCCAGCGCCGCCGCCACGCTCATGCCGCGCCCGCAGTGATCTTCAGGAAATTGGCCAGCAGCGCATGGCCGTGCTGGGTCAGGATGGACTCGGGGTGAAACTGCACGCCCACCACCGGCAGCGTGCGGTGGCGCAGGCCCATGATCTCGTGCGGCCGGCCGTCCGGGTGGCAGGTCCAGGCGGTGACTTCCAGGCACTGCGGCAGGCTGGCCCACTCGACCACCAGCGAGTGGTAGCGGGTGGCCGTGAAGGGGCTGGGCAGGCCCGCGAACAGCCCCTCGCCGGTGTGCGTGACCGGCGAGGTCTTGCCGTGCATGACCTGATCGGCACGGATCACCCGCCCGCCGAAGGCCTGGCCGATGGCCTGATGACCCAGGCATACGCCCAGGATCGGCACCCGCCCGGCGAAGCGATGAATCAGCTCGAGCGAAATGCCGGCTTCGGTCGGCGTGCACGGCCCCGGCGAGATCACGATGTGCTGCGGCGCCAGGCGTTCGATCGCATCCACGTCGATGCAGTCGTTGCGTTCGGTGCGCACGTCCACGCCCAGCTCACCCAGGTACTGCACCAGGTTGTAGGTGAACGAATCGTAGTTGTCGAGCATGAGTAACATATTACATGTAATCTATTGATCTATAAATTAAATATTCGTCTATATGGCGCATATTACTCACATCGTTATACACATTGGCGCCAGATTCCAGTGGAACAAGCGCCGAAAATACCGCCGCAACCAGCGGCAGCCCGCACAGGAAGCAACACCGCATCGCGTTTTACCACGGACCTCCTGCTAGCCGTCTACCGTAGTAGCACGTCCTGCGCTTGCCTCGTTGGCGCCTGCGACCATCACGAAAACGGCTCACTCCTCCGACCGCGCGGTCATGGCCATCACTCGCTCCATGAACCGCTTCATGGGCTCCGAGGGTTCCCCTTGGCGGCGCAGCAGGTAGGTAGAGAGCATCGGTGGCGTACCGGCCAGGGGACGAATGGAGATGTCCGGCCGCTGCAGCGTCTGCACGTGCGAGGCGATGGCGAAGCCGATACCGTAGCCGGCGCCGACCAGGGTCAACATCACGCCCAGGCTGGTCACCTCATCGACCACCCTGAGCAGCGTGCCCGCGTCCTGCAGCACCGCCTGGATCTGATGGCGGCAGCCCGATCCCGAATCGGGATGGCACAGAACCAGCGGGAATTTCAGGGCTTCGGCCAGCGGCACCTGCACGTGTGCCAGCAAGGGATGGCGTGCGGGCAGGATCACCGACAGCGGATCGGTCCACACCGGCTCGGCGACGAGGCCATCATGCACCGCGTTTGACAACGCAAAGCCGATGTCCAGCAGATCGTTGCGCAGCACGTTCAGTTGCTGCGCGAACGGCAGGTCGAAGACGCGAATCTCCAGCTCGGGATCATCCTCGCGGCTGCGCGCCAGCAAGGTGGCGATGCGGGGCTGCGCCAAGCTGTCGCAGAAGCCGATGCGCAGATGGGCTTGGTAGCCCTGCGCCGCCGCCTTGGCGCTCCTGACCGCCTGCTCCACGGCGGCCTGCACGCGCCGGCATTCGCCGAGGAACACCTGGCCCGCCCAGGTCAGCCGCGTCCGGCGGGTGCCGCGGTCGAACAGCTGCACGCCAAGCTGGCTTTCCAGATCGCGCATCGCACGCGACAGAGGCGATTGTGCGATGCCCAGGCGCTCGGCTGCACGGGCCAGATGCAGTTCTTCCGCAACTGCGACGAAGTAACGCAGCAATCTGAAATCCACGGCCGCCTCCTGTCTGTCTTTTTCTCCTTCGGCCTCGGGCGCCACATCTCCATCTACATTCCCGTCAGCACCTCCTTCGTTTGCATCGCGTCGAAGCAGTCATCCCCGTCGGGAACGGGCTCGTCGCCGACGCTCGTGTGACAGGCCGGCGCACCAACCCCGGGCATTGAATGCCCAAGGTCCCGGTGCTGCTGCCATACCATGCCGGGACAGGCAGCCAAGCAACGTGGCACAGGCCTTCCCTGCGAATCGGGGCTACGAAGACGATGCCGCATCCGCGACGCCGAAAAATCCGTCGATGTGCCGGGCACTGCGCACGAACATCGCTGGTGTCGCGATCGGTGCAGCCCACCGCGCTTACCTCGCTTGGACGAAGACAATAATGGAATTATTCGCAATTATCCGCCAAGGCTACACGGAATGGACAACCGGCCTTGCGTTGGACAGTCGCCCCCCCGTGCCGACGACACAAGGCCGGAGGGCGGCGATTGCCAAGCCTCTGTGACCGGCATCGCCGCCGGGAAGCACCCATGCAGTTCCCTACAGTCAGAGGAATGGACTCCGTACGTTTGGGGGAAATACATGAACTTACGCCATCTTCGCTGTTTCATCGCCGTAGCCGAGGAGTTGCACTTCGGCCGGGCGGCGCGGCGGCTGCATGTGGAGCAGTCGCCCCTGTCGCGCACGATTCGCCAACTGGAGGCGGACCTGGGCGTAGCGCTGCTGGAGCGCAGGTCGCGGACCATGCGCCTGACTCCGGCCGGGCAGGCGTTCCTGGAGGAGGCCCGGCGCGTGCTGCTGGCCTTTGAGCACGCCCGGACCAAGGCGCGTGCGGTCGCGGCGGGACACCGGGACACCCTGCGCATCGCCCTGGCCGGCGGCGTCGGGCCGGCCCGCCTGTCGGCACTGCTCGCCCTGTGCCGGGAGGAGGCGCCGGAAGTGGGCATCCGGCTGTTCGAGGCGCCGCTGTCGCAGGTGGTGGGCGGGCTGGGCAACGGCCTGTACGACGCCGCCTTTGCGATGGCCGGCGAGATGCAGGCCGGACTGGTCGCCATACCGGTGTGGCAAGACCCGCTCGTGGTGGCCATACCCACGCGACACCCCTTGCTGGCGCACAAGCGGGTACCGCTGGACGAGGTGGTGGGCTACCCGCTGGTGCTGTGCCACCCGCAGGCTTGTCAGGAGTGCAGCCGGCAATGCGAGCGCCTGCTGCGCCTGGTGGAGACACCGCCGGTCGTGGCCGAGTACGTGACGACCCACTCGTTGATGCTGGCCCTGGTGGCGGCCGGCTATGGCGTGGGATTTTCCACCGCGGCCCACGCGGTGGCATGCCGGCAGGCGGACGTGATCGTCCGGCCGCTGGACGAAGATTCGGCGGCGTTGACGACCTACCTGCTACATCCCGAGGGCGCGATGTCGGAGCCGCTGCGCCACTTCATCGACCGTGCTCAGCGTGTCGGCCATATGCCGTTGGATACGCAACGGCTCGCATGAGGCTGCTTCAGGCGGGTTGACCGATTCCATTTTGGTCAAAGCGCCAGACCTGTTTTGCCACAGCGGGATTCCATTGGCTGTGCACGGGCGCGCTGCACTCAGGCGTTGCTCGCGCTTGCCGTTGGCATCCTGCGAGCAACTTCGCATGCCCATCGTGGCGCGTCACAGCGAAGACGCGCGGCGCAACAGTGCTTGCCGTATGCGCATCGGCTCTGGGGTGTCGAGCCGATCGCGCTTTACTGGGCATTTTGCCCTGCAGAGACTCCGGCTCGGTCATCCGGGTGAGGCACGACGCCCGCGAACGATGCGGGGTGACAGCCTGTTTCGCGGCTTGTGAATCGTGAGCGTTGGGGCCATGCGGGGCAAGGCGCCCATCCCGCAACAAACCGGCGGCATCGCCGCTGCCCTGGTCTTCGCCGCTTCGCCAGCCACGCGTTTCTCCCGGAGATTCCAGGACCGCCACGCACCCCGCCGGTACGGCGGGTGCGCGGCGTGGACTCGGTGCGATGACGAATGGAGGCGCGCGATATGCCGAAGTCGAGCAGCCTGGCCGATGGCGCCAAGACCTACTACCGCCCGATCGAGGCGGCAATCCGCTGGAGCGGATTGCTGCGCTTCGAGCGGCGCATCCTGGCGACCTTGGGACAGCGGCCTCTGCCGGAGGCAATGGAGTTTCCGCGCTGGCCGATGCTGCGGTTGAACGCCGAAAGAATCTTCGATGCGCTGGCTCACGGCGAGATGCCGTATGGCAAGGAGGGCTTGGGGCGGGACACGCAAGGCCTGGCGATGGACGACTCGTCGCTGACGGTGCGGCACGTCGATCTGAAAGCCTGGATGGCGCACTACTACCCCGGCGAGAAACCGGCGTTTCTGTTCGATGAGATCGAGCGTGCGCTTCACCCGGCGATCAGCTTGGACACAGTGGGCGCATTGCTGGTCGAGCGGGAAGCGATCAAGGCGCGGCTGGCGGAACACTTGGGCGTGCATGAGACGCTGCGCGCCGAGCATGAGGCGCTGCTCAGAACGCACGCCGCCTGCGCGGCCGACGCGGAGCGTGCGAACACGCCGGGGCCGCGCAGCGAATCGACCTACCTGAACATCGTTGGGGGGCTACTGACGCTGCTGCTGGGCAAGTCGCCCAGCGGCACGCCGTACTCCAGCTTCCTGACGCAGGAGGCCATCATCAGCGCGATGGTGGCGCACCACGGCAACGCGATGGGCATCACCGAACGCACCCTGCAGGCCAAGTTCGCACTGGCTCGGCGCAATTTGCAGAGCACAACTTCCTGAGCGATGCCAGACCGTATCTGCGGTCGCGAATACCGCATTTGCGGTGTCTTTCTTCAACGCGGCGTTCTTAATTCGAGTCACGCCAATCAGCGCCACTGAGCGTTAAGGAGTGACCCTCATGTCTTCGCAGACCGCCGCCACGGCAGCACCGATCGAACACCGCATCCTGCGCCGCGCCGAGGTCGAAGCCAAGACCGGCTTCAAGCGCGCGCACATCTACAGCCTGATGAAGGAAGGCAAGTTCCCCAAGGCGCTGCGCCTGGGCGTGCGCGCGGTGGGCTGGGACTCGGTGGAGATCGAACAGTGGATCGCCGATCGCCTCAAAGAACGCGCCTGACGCTTCTTCTCGGTTCATGCCATTCGACGAGGAGAAGCTCATGCAAGTGGTGTCCATCATTTCGACCAAGGGCGGCGTGGGCAAGACCACGACGGCGGCCAACCTGGGCGGCTTCATCGCCGATGCCGGGCTGCGCGTGCTGCTGCTGGACCTGGACGTGCAGCCCACGCTGTCGAGCTACTTCACGCTGGACGTGCGCGCGCCCGGCGGCATCTACGAGATGCTGGCCTTCAACGAGCGGCGCATCGAGCAACTGGTGTCGCGCACCGCGATCGCGGGCCTGGACCTGGTGCTCTCCAACGACGACCGCGGCGAACTGAACACGCTGCTGCTGCACGCACCGGATGGGCGCCTGCGGCTGCGCCACCTGCTGCCCGTCTTTCGCACGCACTACGACTTGCTGCTGATCGACACCCAGGGCGCGCGCAGCGTGCTGCTGGAGATGGCGGTGCTGGCGTCCGACCTGGCACTGTCGCCGGTGACGCCGGAAATCCTCGCGGCGCGCGAGCTGCGCCGCGGCACCCTGCAACTGATCGAGGACATCGCGCCGTATCGGCACCTGGGCATCGAGCCGCCGCCGCTGCGCCTGCTCATCAACCGTGTGCATCCGGTGTCGTCGAACGCGCGGCTGGTCCAGCAGGCGCTGCGACAGGTGTTCCAGGAACAGCCCGGCGTGCAGGTGCTGGGCACCGACGTGCCGGCCATCGAAGCCTATCCGCGCGCCGCGACACGAGGCTTGCCGGTGCATCGGCTGGAGTGCCGGCGGCCGGCCGGGCGCTTGGCGCCCGCGGCGCTGGACACCATGCGCACGCTGGCCGGCGAGCTGTTCCCCGCGTGGCGGGAGCGCTTCGCGTGGGTCACCGGCCGGGTCGACGCGCGAGGGGCCGGCCGTGGCGAGCGCGCATGAACTGGCGCGCGGCCGTGAACGGCTGCGCGCGCTGATCGAGTTCGCGCTGGACGAAGGCTGGCGCGTGGTGCGCACGTCCGGCGGGCACCTGAAGTTTACGAAACCAGGCTGCGCGTCGATCTACACCAGCTCGACCGCGAGCGACCACCGTGCCGACCGCAATGCCCGCGCGCAGCTTCGCCGCGCCGACCGGCAGGCGCAGGAGAACGGCCGTGGCTGAGCTGACGCCGCAGGACATGGCTGCCAAGCTGCTGGCCACCGGCTTCGACCGCAGCGGCCCTTCGGCCGCGACCTTGAGCGACCCCATCGCCGACACGCCGATGGTGGTGACGCTGGATCAGTTGCGGCCCTACGACCACGACCCGCGCGTGACGCGCAACCCGGCCTATGCGGAGATCAAGGCGTCCATCCGCGAACGCGGGCTGGACGCGCCCCCCGCGATCACGCGCAGGCCGGGCGAGGCGCACTACATCATTCGCAACGGCGGCAACACGCGGCTGGCGATCCTGCGCGAGTTGTGGAGCGAGACCAAGGAGGAACGCTTCTTCCGCATTGCGTGCCTGTTCCGCCCGTGGCCGGCGCGCGGCGAAATCGTGGCGCTGACCGGGCATCTGGCCGAGAACGAGCTGCGCGGCGGGCTGACCTTCATCGAGCGGGCCTTGGGCATCGAGAAGGCGCGCGAGTTCTACGAGCAGGAAAGCGGCCAGGCGCTGTCGCAGAGCGAACTCGCGCGGCGGCTGACGGCCGACGGCTATCCGGTGCCGCAGTCACACATCAGCCGCATGAACGATGCGGTGCGCTATCTGCTGCCGGCGATCCCGACGCTGTTGTACGGCGGACTGGGCCGGCATCAGGTGGACCGGCTCGCAGTGCTGCGCAAGGCGTGCGAGCGCACCTGGGAGCGGCGTGCGCTGGGCCGCACCGTGGCCGTGGACTTCGCCACCTTGTTTCAGGACGTGCTGGCGCAGTTCGACACAAGGCCGGACGACTTCTCGCCGCAGCGGGTGCAGGACGAGCTGGTGGGCCAGATGGCCGAGCTGCTGGAGGCCGACTACGACACGCTGGCATTGGAGATCAACGACAGCGAAAGCCGCCAGCATGCGCTGACCAGCGAACCGGCGGGGCCAGTGCCCGCTGCAGCGGCGGTTCCCGCGACTCGACGGCCACCCACCGATCCCGCGTTGCAGGACACCACGCCAACCGCGCCCCCGGCCGCTACCCCACCCGCGCCGCCCATTGCACCACCCGACTCGGGCAGCGGAGAGGACGCAGACACTACCCCCGTGCCGAGCGAGCAGGACGAGCAACGCGACGAGCGCCTGCAGGGGCACATCGTGACACCGGCAGCGACCACCGAGCGCCTGCAGTCCATCCAGCGGATGGTCGCGGACCGGCTCGGCGACCAGCGGCCCGACTTCGAGGCCGATGCGCTGCGCGCAGTCCCTGTGCAAGCCGGCGGGCTCTATCCCATCTCGGACGTCTGGTACATCGAGCCGGGGCTGGACGCGCCGGATCGCCTGCGGGTGCACATCGCGCAGTTCGCGCGCGAGATCGCCGGGGAAGCGGCAGTCGCCGACCACATCGAGGCCAGCGCCGGCGGCATCGGCTTCGTCTGCATGGCGCCGGCGGTGGACCAAGCGAAGGCGCTGCCGGCGTTCGCGCGGGCGGTGCTGACCCTGCTGCATGCGCTGAGTGCCGCGCCGCCCGCCGCGAACGGATTGGACCGCGCGCGGCTGGCCGACGACCTGGGGGCGCTGCTGCATGGGCACGGCGGCTCGGCCACGCGCCTGAGCGATGCCGGGCTGGTGAAGCTGTTCCGTCTGCTGCGCCTGGCGCGCCGGCTGCTGGACCTGGAAGCCGGCGACCCGGGCCGCGAGTCCTGAACGCGCAGGAGCCTCCCATGTCGGCGCCGCACCCGCTCAACCAGGCCGTGATCGCCCAGGCCCTGCATGACTTGCGCAACGGCCAACTGCGCCGCTGCAAGGCCATGGGCTTCGGCGAGGAGGAGCTGGACGCGCTGAAGCATCCCGAACTCGTGAGCATGCTGGTGAATGCCACGGTGTCGTGGTGTTCGGTGTCGGTGAACCGGGAGGTGCTGAAGCGGCTGCTGAGCCAGGTGCACGACGTGGCGCGGGAGATCGCCACGGTGGACCGCATGCTGCGCCTGGGGGCGAGCACGGAGATGGTCGGCAAGTTCTACGGCCTCACGCATCAGGAAGTGGCGCTGCGCCGCGACATCCTTGGGCTGCCCAAGCGCAAGGGCCGGCATCCGGTGCTCGACGAGGCGCAGGACGTGGCCTTGTGGGAGCGCTGGAAGGCCGGCGTCGCCGAGCGCCATATCGCCCTGAACGACGACATGGCGATGCTGGCACTGACCATGGACCTGGCCGAGGCGCTGAGCCTGCCGATGTCGGTGGTGTGGGCGGCGATACGCAACTGGATCGACCAGGGGCTGGTGTAGGCCATGACCACGGACGGCGCACCACGGCGTAAAGGCCCCGTTGCGCTGTCCGCGCTTTTCGACGAGGCGCTGCGGCAGCTGCAGCCAGCGCAGGGAACGGCACCGGCCGCCGACGGTTTCCTCTACAGCGGCAACCGCCATGAGAGCGTCCCGCGCAGGCTGTTCCTCGACCGGCGCCTGACGCCGCTGGAGCGCAATGCCTGGCAGGTGTTCCGCCTGCAGCTCAACGACGACGGCGTGACCGCCTTTCCCACTTACGACCAACTCCGCCCCTATCTGGCGTCCATGCCCTGTGCGGCGCAAGCCTCGCACGAGACCGTGGCGCGCGCCCTGACGCTGCTGCGGCTGACGCGCTGGCTCAGCCTGGTGCGGCGGCGGCGCGATCCCAAGACCGGCCGCATCCAGGGCAACCTCTACGTGCTGCACGACGAACCGCTGTCGCCCTTCGAGGCGATGCAGCTCGACCCGGACTACCTGGGCCTGGTGAGTCAGGCGCTCGCGCACGCCGCGAAGGCGGTGCAGGTCGTGGGCATGAACACGCTGCGGGAGATCACCGAAGACCCGCTGCTCAGCGGGCGCACGCTGCCGACCCGTCTGCAAGTGCTGGCGCAGCGCATGGCGCGGCATGGCTGGACGACGCAAGGTTCTCCACAGGAGGGTGCGGACCACGAATCCGAAGAAGGCCAGGAGGCCCCGCTTCGGAATGGCGCGCGCCCGTCTTCGGAATCCGAAGCAGGGCCGAAACCCGCGCCGGACGGCCCTCTTCGGATTCCGAAGGAGGACCGTACAGTACGTAATGATCGTATAAGTGAAGTACGTACAGTACCGCGCGCGAGGGCCTTGCAGAACCTGCGGCTGCCCGAGGGTTTCCTGCGCCTGAAGGACGAGCAGCAGGCCGGCGCGCTGGTGGCGCTGCAGCAGGTGGACGAAGCGCAGCGGCAGGCCGTTCTCGACGAGTGGGCGGCACGCTGCCACAACAGCGCGGTGCGCAACCCGGCCGGCTACCTGTTCGGCATCATCCAGAAGGCGATCCGCGGAGAGTTCAAGGCGTGGGCGGGCACCGACGCAGCAGCGCCGCTCGCGCCGCGAGCTGCGGGGCCCGCGTCATCGTCGTCGCCTTCGGCCTCCCGCCCAGCCGACCCCGAGGTGGCGCGCGCCTACCTCGCACGGCTGCGTTCAGCCTTGCGCGATCCCTGAGCTATCCCCAGGGGATAGACGGAACAGGTCGCCTTCCATGGGGTGATCCGGTCAGGTCGCGGCTTCGTCTTCTTCCGTTTCCCGCCAATAGGCGTAGTTGAACAGTGCATCCAGCTCCGTGAAGTCGTCCAGGCCCAACGATCGTCTGACCGTATCGGCATGCCCGCAGTACCTTGCGTAGCTTTCCGCACTGACGTTCTGCTTGGTTGGATGCAGTGGGTAGTCCCGGATGCCGGCGAGCGCCAGTCCCGACACCGCGTTCTGGTTCATCACGGCGAACCGCTTGTTGTCCAGCGCGTGCAGAATCTCAGTCAGCAGGTTGATGCCTGCTCCGGTGATGGCGCCGAAATGTCGATGTAGAACGGTAAACGCTTCGGCAGGCGAGAGGTTGCGCCGGTCAAGGATGTCCGCCACTGCGGCCACGAACTGCCCTGGGTGGTTGGCGATCCGGCTCTTGCCGCGGTGCAGCCCGCCGGAATGGAACAGGCCGATCAGCGCGTCGTACTTACTCGGAAAGTCCCGCCTGGCATTGCTGCTCAGGGCCGCCAGCTCTGCCAGCCTGCGCCTTGCCTGGCGCAGGTTTCCCTTGCGGCCGGTCTTCTGCGCGGTGAATCCATGCGCTGAATCGTCGCTTTTCATCAGCTCCAGGAGGTCGGCCAGGATCGTGAAGTCCGGCCCCTCGGTTCGGCTCGCCTTCTGCGCACGCTTCTTGGCCACCTTCCGGCAAGTGTCGTGGATGATGTACTCCCGCTCGTAGGCATCAATCCGGGGCTTGGTCGCTGGCACGAGAATCCTGTCCGCGACCAGCGCATCGAGGTGTCGCGTGACAGATGCCATCAGCGCGCCGCTCGCGTCGTCGATGAGGGCCGATGCCTCGTAGTTTCCGTAGAAGCCTCCGTGGGTGAGGTTGGCCGAGCCGACGATCACCGAGCATTGCTTGCCATTCTGGAAGGCGTAGATCTTCGGGTGGAAGGTGTCGCTGGCGTTGCTGAGGTACAGGACGAGCGCGTGCTTCTCGGCGAGCGCAAAGAGCTGTCGGAGTGCTTCGGGTTCGGTCAGGTAGAAGTCCAGACCTATCGCAAACCTGGCCTTCAATCCCCCTTCCAGCGCCTTGCGCAAGGGCTTCAACAAGTCGCCAATGGCCGAGGTCTTCGCGAAGGCCACCAAGCATTCCAGGC
>NZ_JACIZD010000004.1 GCF_014359565.1 Immundisolibacter sp.
CGGGCGAAGAAGGCCGATGCTTTTTTTAGGATCGACACATCCTCGCGCAACCGCTGGTTCTCACGCTCCAGCTGGCGGATGCGTTCCTGCTCGGCCGTCAGCGGCTTGCCGATGCCCGGCTGACCGGCCTGCTCGGCGTCGTACTGCGCCAGCCAGCGGCGCACCGCGCTGTTGACCAGGTCCAGGTCACGGCAGACCTGGCCGACGCCCAGGCCTTGGTCGCGGATCATCTGCACGACCTGCAGCTTGAAGGGGCTATCGAAAGTTCTACGGATGCGGGGTGTCATGTCTTCAGGTTCCTCAGGGGGATGGATGATCCCCTATCGAGGTGTCCACTTCGATTGGACCAGGACAGGCTGGAAGATTCGCCATTTGTGGGAGGCCCGCCCCCGGGCCGAATGGGTGCCACGACGATTCGCGGCGAGGGCGCCGCTCCCACTACCCTGGTAAAACTCCGAACAACTCCTCGCACCGGCTAGACTCACCCCTGTCCAGACAACCACCGGAGCCGGGAAACCTGTTTTCCGACGGAGCACCCCCGATGCGCTTTGCCTCGCACCGGCTGCGGCGCGGCCGGGTTTCGGAAGCCGGCCGCGCCTACCTGGTCACCGCCACAACCCTGCAGCGGCGCCCGGTGTTCGCGGACTGGACCGCCGCTCGCCTGCTGGTGTCGGCTCTGCGCCGCGAAAATGACTGCGGCGCGGCCACGACCCTCGCCTACGTGGCCATGCCGGACCATCTGCACTGGCTCATGCAACTTGGCGAGGGTGTCACCCTGGCCACCGTGGTCGGCCGGGTCAAGAGTGTGGTGGCCCATGCCATGACCGGGCCGATCTGGCAGGCCGGCTTTCACGACCACGCCGTGCGCGCGGACGAGGATCTGGCGCGCATCGCCCGCTATCTGGTGCTGAATCCCGTGCGGGCCGGCTTGGTGCAGCGCGTCGGCGACTACCCGCACTGGGATGCCATCTGGCTGTAAGAAAGCACTTGCAGGAGGCCCATGTGGGAGGCCCGCCTCGGGCCGAATGGGTCGCCACCAAGATTCGCGGCGAGGGCGCCGCTCCCACAGTGGGTGTGGGAGGCCCGCCCTCGGGCCGAATGATTGGCTGAAAGATTCGCTGTTTGTGGGAGGCCCGCCTCGGGCCGAATGATTGGCGACAACCATTCGCGGCGAGGGCGCCGCTCCCACAGGGGCGCCCGCTCCCACAATCCAAATAGCCGCTCCCACAGAGCCGACCGATACCCGCCAGGCCAGACAAAAAAACCCCAGGGATGTCGCCATCCCCGGGGCTTGTTCAGGTCAGCCGGCCTTACGCCGGCCATGCGGTGCGCTTACTTCAGAAGAACTTCTGCAGCGGCGCGCAGGTATTGCCGTAGTGGGTCGCCTTGGCAACATTGCTGTTGGTGGTCGGGTCGTAGTTGATCGGCAGCGCGATGGTGGCTTCCTTCGGGCCGGCCGCCAGCGTGCTCAGCACGGCCGGGTCGCCGATCAGCTCGATGAACTCGTCGGCCACGTCTTTCTTGAGGCCGCCCAGTGCCGACGCGCCAGCCGTCGTGTTGCGGTACTGGAAGGACAGCTCGACGGCGAAGTCGTAACGCCCTTCTCGGTGGTTGGCCTTGGTCGGCGCGATGCCGCACTCAAGCTGATCGGCGTTGGTGCACTCGAAGGCGTCGGTCGCGGGGTTGATGCGACCGGCACCGTCCAGCGCGCGGAACGACCAGCCGTTCTCGCTGTTCAGGCTGTCCAGCGACAACACGCCGATGGCCTTGGTGGCCGGCGCCAGGCTGAACCGGACCTTGTAGACCTTGCCGTCGTCGCCGGTGAAGGTGTGATCCGTACCGGACTGGGCCCGCGCTAGGCAGTCGCGCACGTTGCCCGAGGAGGGGTTCTCGACCACCGTGTAGCCCGCGCTCGGATCGATCAGGATCGGGTCTGCCGAGGTCCCGGCATGGGCGCTGTCGTAACCGGCGCTGTCCGCCATGCGCGCCGGCGGCGTGGAAGCGGCGGTGCCGTGCAGGCTGTTCTGGGCGCACGGGAAGTTGTTGAAGAACCAGTTGTAGCTGGCCTGCGTGCCGGAGCCCTGCACGCGGCGGCACACCGCCACCGGACCGCTGATGCTGCCGTCGGCCACATTGCCCCAGTCCGTGATCAGGCCGGACAGCATGGCGCCGTACTCGGCGCGGCTGATCGGCAGCGTGTCGGGCACGGCGTTGGTGGCGACGATACCCATCATCAGCGAGCTGGCGCCAAACTGGGTGCCGTCGAACACAACCGCTTCTGTCGGGTCGAGCTGATCAGCACCGAACTCTACATTGTACGGACCCTTGAACATGTTCGGCTCGACGTCCGACACGCCGAAGTCGGGAACCCGGTTGTCGGCCGTGGGGGTGAGATCGTTACCCACCTCCGGGCAGCGATAGATGCCAGTGTTCAGCGTGCAGGAGGCAGAATCGATCTTCATGGTGGCGATGGCCTCGGCGCGGGCCACCGGGTTCACGCCCCACACCGAGCCACCCTTGGCGCGGTTGACCAGCAGCACCTTCTTGCCGTGCAGGCTGGCCTTGATGCTCGGGTCGGCTTTCACCACGCCGAAGTAGGCGCGGTAGCTCCTGCCGTCGTCACCAAAATTGTTTGTGGAGCCGTTGTTGTCGTGGTAAACAAAAATACCTTGGCTCGAATCGAACAGCTTGTTGGCGACTTCGCCTAGCAGATTCTGCGGCGCCGAGGCACCTGACAGGTAGATGTCGACGTCCGGTGCTTCGAACGCGGTCAGCGCCAGCGCCTGGCCGGCGGACAGACTCAGCGCCGCGGCACAGGCCGCCGCCAGCGGATTCAGTTTGAACAGGGTCATTGCAGGAACTCCTTCGGATGGAAGATTGGAAATAGACAAGTCAAGGAGACAATTACTCAATGAGCGGTTTGGTGAGGGTCGATCCGCCGTGGGAGGCCCGCCCTCGGGCCGAATGATTGGGATTGGCTACCGGGATTCGCGGCGAGGGCGCCGCTCCCACAACCCAGCAAGAGAGGAGGGCCTCCCACAGGGGAGTTCCCCGTGGGAGGCCCGCCCGCGGGCCGAAGCTTCGGACACCACCAACCGCTCAGGCCCTCAACCGACGCTCAGGCCAGCGCCCGGCTGCGCCGGCGCGCCACGGCACCGGCGCCCAACAGGCCCAGGCCCAGCAGCGCCCAGGTCTCGGCTTCCGGCACGGCGGCGAAGGTCAGGGTGCCGTCGCTGGCCAGCGTCCAGATCGCCGGCGCCGAGGCGCCGAAGAACTGCGTGGCACTGATCTTGGAGCTCACAGCAGCGCCATTCGACAGCGACCAGAAGTTGAGCCCCTGGTCCAGCCAGCCGGCGTTGCTGAAGTTGGCCCAACCACCGAAGGCGGCACCCCAACCGCCACTGCCGGAGTACGCTTGGTCGTTGCCCAGACCGTCGCCGATCACCTCGATGTTGGAACCGTTTTCCTGAGTGTCGTGCGTGCCCAACGTGCCGGATTGGGCCTGCGACACGTAGACATTGAACGCACCCAGCATGTTGCCCATCTGGACACCGCTCAGCGCCTCGATCGTGGCCTCCGTGACGGACGACAGCGCGGTGGTCAGTATCTTGCGTGTATTGAGGGTGGTGCCGGTTGAGTCACCGCCCACCACGTTCCACCGCACGCTGCCCAGGCTGCCGTTGGCGGTCGAGTCGGCCAGGAACTGCGTCAGCAGGGCGTCGGGGGCAAAGCTCATCTGCAGCGGGGTGCTGTTGGAGATGATGCCGCTTTGCGAACTCACGCCGGCCGGGGTCAGCGTGCTCTGGAAAATGCCCATATCCAGGGTGTAGCCAGCCTGGCGCGCCGAATCCCATACCGACAGCACCATCTCGCTGTTGCCGGTGGAGGCGGGCACGATGTTGGCCGAAGCCTGGCCGGCGCCCAGCGCCAGCGCCACCGCGCCGGCCAGGGTCGTCAATTTCAATGTCGTCTGCATGGTCGATACTCCCTCGCAAGGAATGATGAAGCCGGCGACATGCCGGCCGCTCGAACGAACGGAGAGTGCATCCAGGGGCCGCTTTGGCAACCCGGCGGTCTTGGTGGCCTCAGGCGAGGGCAACAAGATCCGTGGCTTTCCGGCCCCGCCTCACGACGGGTGTGGCATTTGTCCCGCGGCGGCCCGAAGACCCCCACGCGCCGCCCGGGACATCCAGGCGACGGGGGCAGACTAGCGACCGATAGTTACGCGGCGCTTACCGTTTGATGACAGTTTTCGCGACCGGCAGGCGATGCGGCCCGAGGTGGGCCTGTGGGAGCGGTGTCTCGTGGGAGCGGCGCCCTCGCCGCGAATCGTCGTGGCGACCCATTCGGCCCGAGGGCGGGCCTCCCACAGTCTCGGCCTTGGCGATTCGGCCCGAGGCGGGCCTCCCACAGACAGATGGCGAATCGTGGGAGCGGCGACCCTCCTCTGTGGGAGCGGCGCCCTCGCCGCGAATCGTCGTGGCGACCCATTCGGCCCGAGGCGGGCCTCCCACAGGGTGCGAATCTTGGTGGCCAACCCTTCGGCCCGAGGGCGGGCCTCCCACAGTCTCGGCCTTGGCGATTCGGCCCGAGGGCGGGCCTCCCACAAACTACGTCTTATCCATGCGCGAGACGATGCACGGCCGGCAAATCAATTGGCCACCCCGAACAGCGCACCGACTCCTGCCGTCAAGGCCATTGCCAGGGCACCCCAGAAAGTGACTCGCAAAGCCGCTACGAGAACGGGAGCGCCGCCCGTTTTCGCTGCCAATGAGCCCAGTAACGCAAGGAACAACAGAGAGCTGCCTGGAACAGTCCACATAAGCGAGGAAGCCGGCAACAACAGGACGACGAGTAGAGGAAGGCTCGCGCCGACCGAGAATGTACCTGCAGACGCAAACGCAGCCTGAATCGGGCGAGCCGTCGATGTTTCCGAAATACCGAGTTCATCGCGTGCATGCGCACCAAGCGCATCGTGCTCCATGAGCTGGACTGCTACCGTGCTTGCGAGTTCTTTATCCAACCCCCGCCTGACGTATATCTCAGCCAATTCCGCTTGCTCTTGTTCGGGCGCACTGGCCAGCTCTCCACTCTCTCGGGAAAGATCCGCCCGCTCCGTATCCGATTGGGAGCTGACTGACACATACTCACCCGCTGCCATCGACATGGCGCCTGCAACGAGACCGGCAACACCCGACACCAAGACCGCTTTTGGGTCTGCCCCTGCTGCTGCCACCCCCAGAACCAGACTGGCAGTAGATACAATTCCATCATTTGCCCCCAGAACCGCAGCACGAAGCCAGCCAATCCGTTCCGTCCTGTGCCTTTCACCATGCCTCATGCAAAGCTCCAATTGAAATGAAAGACGAAGCCAACGCTCAGGCCCGAGTGAAAGCGAGAGCGAGGCACGCTATACGCCGTCGCACGCGGTCTTCTGTTCAGCCCGTTGGGCTGACGCAGGAAGCCCGACATCGTTTACACCGAGAATACCGGAGCACAAAGGTTGCCAGCTGCGTACAATACAGGAGTCAGGCCTAGACTTTAGAGTAATGCATAAACTCTGGACCTGACCCCATGCTTTTGTTCCGCGCGTCTGAAAACACCGCGAAATCCGAAGGACGACCGCATGTCGATGCTCAACTTGGCCAAGTTCGACGCCACGCCGCTGCAGACCGAGCCGTGCGACTACCTCATCGTGCCCGGCTTCGTGAGGCCGGAAGCGCTGGCTGGGCTCAACGCCGACTTTCCGGCCATCGATGCCGCCGGCAATTTTCCGTTCGAGGACCTGAGCTGCGGCCCGCGCTTCCAGGCGCTGGTCGACGAGCTGACCGGCCCCGACGTGCGCCGGCATTTCGCCGCCAAGTTCGGCATGGATCTTGATGCATTCCCGACCCAGGTGACGATCCGCAAGCACATGTCGAGGCTCGATGGCCGCATTCACAACGACTCGCGTTCCAAGAAAATCACGGTGCTGATCTACTTCAACGAGCAGTGGACGCAGCGGGGCGGCCAACTGCGCCTGAACAAGAGCCTCGACCGGATGGACGACTACTACGTCGAGGTCCCGCCGGTGTGCGGCAACCTGATTGCCTTTCGGCGCAACGAGCATTCCTTCCACGGCTTTCCGTCCGCATCGGGCGAACGGCGCACGCTGCAGATGTACTGGGTGGATCCGCAGCGACTTCAGAGAAAAAAGGCCACCGGCATGCGCAAGATCATCCACAAACTGGTGCGTCGCGCCATCAAGAAATTCTGAGAGCGGCCTTCACCTGTCGGCCCAGGCCGCTTTTGATGCGACTGCTCTCCCGCTTCTCGTCCCGATAGGTCATGTAGTTCATGCCGGTTGGGTTGCCGCGGTTCAGGTTGGGGTGAAGCAGGAAGCCCGACAGATTCATCATCGTCCGAAAGACACGATTGCGAAGCCTGCGTGTTTTGCATCCCACCCAGGCATCACGCACAGAAAGCGCCCCGTCGGGCAGCTTGCGCCTGGCAACCTTTGTGCTCCGGTATTCCCGCTGTAAACGATGTTGGGCTTCCTGCGTCAGCCCAACCGGGCTGCGGACCAGGCCGCATTGTCTCAGGACCAAGGTCTCACGCCACCAACGGGGGGGGAATAAATCAGCGCTTCCCTAAACCAAACCGTTCGCCGGGCGAACCAATGCTCAATCCAGCGGAAAGGTGACGTCGAAAACGCCATCAATCTCGGTCGTTTCACCCTCTCTTTTCGGGGAGGCCTCGAAAGTTCCCCTGACGTGAACGGCCGTGTCGGTCTTGTCGAACAGCTCCAGCTTGACCTCGGTGTCCTCCTCGCCGGCCTCCCATTTGTCCGAAAACCCTGACAGCAGGTAATAGAAATCGGTCCCACGGGCTTCCTTGCCTTTGGGGCCCCTCATCACATAAAAGCGAAGGGAAATCGCGTTCTTGGTCGCGGCCAGATCGGTCTCCTGCGGGTTGCCCCAGAGCGTGAAACTATCGATAACCTTCGCGGAATCGTCGTGTGAGGACTGGCTTTCGCCGTCCTTTGCAGTGACGAACCACGTTTGCTCCTCGCCCTGCCAGTTGGCGGTGATGGTTCCCAATGTATCCGCGTGGGCGGCACCGGCACCCAGTACGAAAGCCGCAAACACCACGATGCTACGTTTCATCGTCATCTCCTTGTTCTGTCGCATGCCCTTAAAACCCGCGGTGTCTCACACTGAAGGCGTTCGGAGGCTAGCCATTTCCGGTTTCTGGGTCTTGGTGCCGAAACCAACGCCCTGTAATTCACCGGAGCAGGGATATGGCCTTGCGGGCTACCTCCGCTCCGGACGCAGTCCGAGTTCGCCCCGAGTCGGCTTCGGCCGCGCGGCAGAGCGATTCTTCGCCCCAAAGCCACTCGTACTCGGCTTCGGACACCTCTTCCATGCTTTGCAGCAGACGATGCGCCAGGGAGGCGCGTGCGTCGATGGGAAGCGAAAGTGCCTGGGCTTCAAGTTCCTTGACGTCCCTGCTCGCGCTCATGGCGGGTCTCTCCAATCGGGTTTCGTAACCCGAAGTTTCATGCGATGCCAGCCACGTTAAAACAAAAAATACCGCTGCGCGAGCGGCAGCACCTTGGCCGGTTCACAGGTCAGCAACACGCCGTCGGCGCGCACTTCGTAGGTTTGCGAATCCACTTCCATCAGCGGCAGGTAGTCGTTGAGCACCATGTCGCGCTTGGTGATGGCGCGGGTGTTCTTTACCGCCACGGCGCGGCGCCGCAGGCCGAGCGTTTCGGGCACGCCGGCATTCAGCGCGGCCTGGGAGACGAAGGTCAGGCAGGTGCTGGCGATGGCCGGCCCGAGCGCGCCGAACATCGGCCGGTAGTGCACCGGCTGTGGGGTGGGGATGGAGGCGTTGGGGTCGCCCATGGGCGCGGCGGCGATGGCGCCGCCCTTGAGAATGAGCGCCGGTTTGGCGCCGAAGAAGGCCGGCTTCCACAACACGATGTCGGCTAGCTTGCCCGCCTCCAGCGAGCCGACCTCGTGGGCGATGCCGTGGCTGATGGCGGGGTTGATGGTGTACTTGGCCACGTAGCGGCGGGCGCGGAAGTTGTCGGCGCGGCCGGTGTCCGGCGCCAGCGCGCCGCGCTGCACCTTCATCTTGTGCGCGGTCTGCCAGGTGCGGGTGATGACCTCCCCCACCCGGCCCATGGCCTGGGAGTCCGAGCTGATCATCGAGAACGCGCCCAGGTCGTGCAGGATGTCCTCGGCGGCGATGGTCTCGCGGCGGATGCGCGATTCGGCGAAGGCCACGTCCTCGGCGATGCCGGGGTCCAGGTGATGGCACACCATCAGCATGTCCAGGTGCTCGTCCACGGTGTTGACCGTGTAGGGCCGCGTTGGGTTGGTGGAGGACGGCAGCACGTTGGCCGCGCCGCAGGCCTTGATGATGTCCGGCGCGTGGCCGCCGCCGGCGCCTTCGGTGTGGTAGGTGTGGATGGTGCGGCCCTTGAAGGCGGCCAGCGTGTCCTCCACGAAGCCGGATTCGTTCAGCGTGTCGGTGTGGATGGCGACCTGCACGTCGTAGTGATCGGCGACGGTGAGGCAGCAGTCGATGGCCGCCGGCGTGGTGCCCCAGTCCTCGTGCAACTTCAGGCCCATGGCGCCGGCCTCGACCTGCTCGACGAGCGCCTCGGGCCGGCTGGCGTTGCCCTTGCCGAGGAAGCCGAGATTCATCGGCAGCGCTTCGGCGGCCTCCAGCATGCGCGCCAGGTGCCAGGCGCCGGGCGTGCAGGTGGTGGCATTCGTCCCGGTGGCCGGTCCGGTGCCGCCGCCGAGCATGGTGGTGATGCCGGACATCAGCGCGTCCTGCACCTGCTGCGGGCAGATGAAATGGATGTGCGCGTCGATGCCGCCGGCGGTGGCGATGAGCCCCTCGCCGGCGATGACTTCGGTTCCGGGACCGATGACCAGCGTCACGCCCGGCTGCACGTCCGGGTTGCCGGCCTTGCCGATGCCGGCGATGCGCCCGCCCTTGATGCCGATGTCGGCCTTGACGATGCCCCAGTGGTCCAGGATCAGCGCGTTGGTGATGACGGTGTCCAGGGCGCCACTGGCGCGCGTGGCCTGGCTCTGGCCCATTCCGTCGCGAATCACCTTGCCGCCGCCGAACTTGACCTCCTCGCCGTAGACGGTGAAGTCGCGCTCGACCTCGATCCACAGCTCGGTGTCGCCCAGGCGTACCCGGTCGCCGGTGGTGGGGCCGAACATCTCGGCATAGGCGCGGCGGCTGATGCGGTTCATGGCTGCGCCTCCAGCTTGCCCATCACTTCACCGCGAAAGCCCCACACGGCGCGCGCGCCGCTGTAGGGCACGAGCCGCACCTCGCGGCTTTGTCCGGGCTCGAAGCGCACCGCGGTGCCGGCGGGGATGTCGAGCCGCATGCCGCGCGCGGCGGCGCGGTCGAAGCGCAGCGCCGGGTTGGTCTCGGCAAAGTGGTAGTGCGAGCCGACCTGGATCGGCCGGTCGCCGCTGTTGGCGACTTCGAGCGTGAGGGTGGGCCGACCGGCGTTCAGTTCGATCTCGCCGGGCTGGGGGTCGATTTCTCCTGGAATCATGCACATCGCTCCTGTGGACTGCCTTGCTCGGCGTCGGGATTGCGCCACGCCTGCATGCAAGCCACGCGCCAGAAAGCCCTTTCCCGATGATTCAAGCGGGCGCGTAGCGGTAGCCCACGCCGGTTTCGGTCAGCAGGAACACCGGCCGGGCGGGGTCGACCTCCAACTTGTGGCGCAGGCGTGCCATGTAGATGCGCAGGTAGTGGCCCTGCTCCACCGCCGCCGGCCCCCAGACTTCGCGCAGCAGGTGGCGCTGGGTGAGCACCTTGCCGGGATGGCGCAGCAGCGCCGCCAGCAGGCGCAGCTCGGTCTGCGTCAGGTGGATGTCCTGCCCGCCGCGGCTGGCGCGGCGGTGCGCCAGATCGACGGTCACATCCCCCAGCAACAGCACCGGTTCGCCGCCCTCGCCCGCCCGGCTGCGGCGCAGCGCCACCCGTACCCGCGCCAGCAGCTCCGCGACACCGAAGGGTTTGGTCAGGTAGTCGTCCGCGCCGGCATCAAGTGCCGCCACCTTGTCGGTCTCCTCGACCCGCGCCGACAGCACGATCACCGGCATCTGACTCCAGGCGCGCAGCGCGGTGATGAAGTCCCGGCCGTCGCCATCGGGCAGGCCCAGATCGAGGATCACCAGATCGGGCCTGCGCGTGCCGGCCTCGATCAGGCCGCGCGCCTGCGTCGGCGCCTCGAACACACGCAGGCCTTCACCCTCCAGCGCGCGGCGCACGAACAGGCGGATGGTGGGGTCGTCCTCGACGATCAGGATGGTGCCGTCGATGACTCGGCCTGCGCGTGTGTGGGTGGGGCAACTTCGTCGGCGGCTGTCGGCGGCGGCGCCAACGGCAGGGTAAACACGAAACGGGCGCCGCCTTCGGGGCGATTTTCGGCCCGGATGTGCCCGCCGTGGGCGTCGATGATGGCCTGGCAGATGGCCAGGCCCAACCCCACGCCGGCAATCGCCGATTCGCGCTGCCCGCGGGTGAAGCGGTCGAAGATGATCCGCTCCTGGCCCGGCGGCAGGCCGGGTCCTTCGTCCCACACCGCCACCTCCAGCACATCGCCGGCCACGCGGGCGGTGATGCCCAGCGGCGTGCCGGGCGGCGTGTACTTGATGGCGTTGTCGAGCAGGTTCACCAGCACCCGCTCCAGCATCACCGCATCGCCCTGCACCAGCGGCAGGTCGGCCGGCAGGTCGGTTTGCAATGGATGGCCGGCGAGCGACGGCTCCAGCGCCTTGATCGCTGCGCCGATGAGCTCCTCCAGCGCCAGCCACTCCTTGCGCGGCTGCACCGTGCCCGATTGCAGGCGCGCCATTTCCAGCAGGTTGTCGACCAGCCGGCTGGTGCGCAGCGCCTGGTCGCGGATGGCTGCGGCGGTTTCGCTCTCCGGCGCCTGTACCGCCAGCAGTTGCAGCGTCAGCGTGTCGGCCAGCCCCACCAATGCGGTCAGCGGCGTGCGCAGATCGTGCGACAGCGCCGCCAGCAGCGAGCTGCGCAGGCGCTCGGATTCGGCGCCGAGCCGACTGCCGTGCGCTTCGGTAGCGAAATGCAGGCGCTCCAGCGCCATCGCGATCAGGGCCGCGTAGGTCTCCAGCAGGCGGCGCTGTTCGGGGATGTGCAACAGGCGCGGGTGACTCGGCTCCACTACCAGCACGCCGCGCACCCCAACCGGCGCCTTCAGCGGCAGGTAGGCGGCACGGGCAGCCGGCAGGGTGTCGGTGCCGACACCGGCCGGCTCGCCGTGGTCGAAACACCACTGCGCGATGGCCACGTCCACGGTCGGTGCCTGCCCGTCCTGGGGCCGGAGCTTGCCGGCGGCATCGGGCAGCAGCACGGTCGCCTGGGCGCGGAAGCTCGCCTCCACGAAGCGGTCGCTGATCGCCGCCACCTGCGCTTCGCTCAATGCCGAGGCCAGCGCCTTGGCCATCTGGTAGAGGTTGCGAATGCGCTCCTCGCGGCGTCCGGCGATGCGCGCCTGGTAGCGCAGCAGCGCGGTCAGATGGCCGATGGTCAGGCCCACGATCAGCATCACGGCGAAGGTGAGCAGGTACTGGGCATCGCTGACGGCAAAGGTCAAACGCGGCGGCACGAAGAAGAAATCGAACAGCGCCACCGACAGCACGGCCAGCAGCGCCGCCGGCCCGCGTCCCCAGCGGAACGCCGCCAGCACCACGCCGAGCAGGAACAGCATGACGATGTTGGTCAGCTCGAGGTAATCCCGCAGGGGCGTGGCCAGCGCCGTGATGCCCAGGCACAGCAGCGCCGCCGCGACGTAACGGGGCCAGATCGCCTTGGCGATCCGGGGCGCGGGCGCGTCGTCAACCGCCACACGGCGTTGCGGTGGGCGCCCGTCGTCAGCGCGACGGGCCACCGCGATCAGGTCGATGTCCGGCGCCCGCTCGCTCAGGCGGCGCATGAACTGGCCCCACCAGCGCCGCTGCGGTCGCGCCCGCCGACCGATGACGATCTTGCTCAGGTTGCGCTCGCGAGCGTAGTCGAGCGCCGCATCCACCAGGTCCGGCGCCGCCAGCACCGCCGTTTCGGCGCCCATCTCCTGCGCCAGCTTGAGGGTGGCGAGGATGGCGCTGCGCTGCGCTTCCGGCAGGCGCTGCAGGCGCGGCGTTTCGATGTAGATCGCATGCCAATGGGCGTTCAGCCGGCTCGCCAGGCGTGCCGCCGTGCGCACCAGCTTGCCGTCGGTGTCGCCCGGCCCCAGGCACACCAGCAGCGATTCGCTGGTGGCCCACACCTGGCTGCCGGGCGTGGCCAGGCGCGCGCCCTGCATCTGCGCATCCACCCGCTCGGCGGTGCGTCGCAGCGCCAGATCGCGCAGCGCGATCAGGTTGCCGCGGCGAAAGAAATGCTCGGCGGCCCGCGCCGCCTGCTCGGGCAGGTAGACCTTGCCCTCCTTGAGACGCGTCAGCAGGTCGTCCGGCGGCAGGTCGACCAGCGCCACCTCGTCGGCGGCGTCGAATACCTGGTCGGGCACCGTCTCCCAGACCCGCACGCCGGTGATGCCGCCGACCACGTCGTTGAGGCTCTCCAGGTGCTGCACGTTGAGCGTGGTCCAGACATCGATGCCGGCGGCGAGCAGTTCCTCCACGTCCTGCCAGCGCTTCGGATGCCGGCAACCGGGCAGATTGGAGTGGGCGAGTTCATCCACCAGCAGCAACGCCGGGCGCCGGGCGAGGGCAGCGTCGAGGTCGAATTCCGTCAGCATGCGGCCACGGTGCTCGACCGGCTTGCGCGGCAGGATTTCGAGGCCATCCAGCAGGGCCTCGGTCTCCGGCCGGCCGTGCGTTTCGACCAGCCCGACCACCACCTCCACGCCCTGCGTGCGCGCCTGCCGGGCCGCCGCCAGCATGGCGTAGGTCTTGCCCACGCCGGGCGCCGCGCCGAAGAAGATCTTCAGCTTGCCGCGCCGCGCCGCCGCCTCGTCCGCCGTCACCTGCCGCAGCAGGGCGTCCGGGTCGGGGCGACCGGGGACCTCAGTCAAGCGGCTGCACCCGGTGGCCGTCGAGCGCCAGGTTCAGGCGCAGCACGTTCACCCGCGGTGCGCCCAGAATGCCCAGCCAGGGCCGCGCGGCCTGCTGCTCGATCAGCGCGGAAACTTGCTGCACTGCCAGCCCCCTGGCCTTCGCCACCCGCGCCACCTGGTAGCGCGCAGCCGCGAGCGAGATGTCGGGGTCAAGACCGCTGCCCGACGCGGTGACCAGATCGATCGGCACCGGCTGGTCGTTACCCGGATCGGCGGCCCGCAGTGCCGCCATGCGCGCCTTGACCGCATCCCTCAGCGCCGGGTTGAGCGGGCCAAGATTCGAACCGCTCGAGATCGCGGCGTTGTAGGGGAACGGGCCGGTGGCGGACGGCCGGCCCCAGAAGTACCGCGCACCGGTGAAGGACTGGCCGATCAGCGCCGAGCCGACCGGCTTGCCGTCCACCGCCAGGATCGACCCATTGGCCGCATGCGCAAACAGCAGCTGGCCGACGCCGGTCACCGCGAGCGGATAGGCGAGCCCGGTCAGCACGCCGAGCAGCACGAACAGGGAGAGTGCGGGACGTAACAGGGATGTCATGACAGTGCTCCTTACACCAGACCCAGCGCCGCGAGGCCCAGATCGATGAGCTTGATGCCCAGGAACGGGACGATGATTCCGCCCAGGCCGTAGATCGCGAGGTTGCGTCGCAACACCACGCCGGCGCCCTGCGGCCGGTAGGCGATGCCCTTCAGCGCCAGCGGGATCAACACCACGATGATCAGGGCATTGAAGATCACCGCCGACAGGATGGCCGACATGGGGCTGGCCAGCCCCATGACATTGAGCGCATCGAGCTGCGGGTAAACCGCCACGAACATGGCCGGGATGATGGCGAAATACTTGGCCAGGTCGTTGGCGATGCTGAAGGTGGTCAGCGCGCCGCGGGTCATGAGCATCTGCTTGCCGACCGCCACGACTTCCAGCAGCTTGGTCGGATTCGAGTCCAGATCGACCATGTTGCCGGCCTCCTTGGCCGCCTGGGTGCCGCTGTGCATGGCCACCGCGACATCCGCCTGGGCGAGCGCCGGTGCATCGTTGGTGCCGTCGCCGGTCATGGCCACCAGTCGGCCCTCGGCCTGGTACTGGCGGATCAGCTTGAGTTTGTCCTCGGGCGTCGCCTCGGCGAGAAAGTCGTCCACGCCGGCCTCGGCGGCGATGGCGGCGGCGGTCAGGCGGTTGTCGCCGGTGATCATCACCGTCTTGATGCCCATGCGCCGCAGCTCGGCGAAGCGCTCCTTGATGCCGCCCTTGACGATGTCCTTGAGCTCGATCACGCCCAGCACGCGGCTGCCGTCGGCCACCACCAGCGGCGTGCTGCCGCGGCGCGACACTTCCTCTGCTGCCCGAATCACATCGTCCGGCAACCGGCCGCCGTTGGCCTCCACATGCTTGCGGATCGCCTCCAGCGCACCTTTGCGGATCTGCCGGTCGCCCAGATTCACGCCGCTCATGCGCGTCTGCGCCGAGAACGGCACGAAGGTCGCCCCCAATTCGAGCAGATTGCGCTCGCGCAGGTTGAAGCGCTGCTTGGCCAGCACCACGATGCTGCGGCCTTCGGGCGTCTCGTCGGCCAGCGAGGCCAGCTGCGCGGCATCGGCCAGTTGCTGTTCGGACACGCCCGGCACCGGCAGGAAGGCCGCCGCCTGGCGGTTGCCCAGCGTGATGGTGCCGGTCTTGTCCAGCAGCAGCACGTCCACGTCGCCGGCCGCCTCCACCGCGCGGCCGGAGGTGGCGATGACGTTGGCGCCCAGCATGCGGCTCATGCCGGCGATGCCAATGGCCGACAGCAGCGCGCCGATGGTGGTCGGAATCAGGCACACGAGAAGCGCCACCAGCGCGGTCACCGTGACCGGACTGCCGGCCCCGGCAGTGGCCACTGCGAACAGCGAATACGGCAGCAGCGTCACGGTGGCCAGCAAAAAGATCAGCGTCAGCGCCACCAGCAAAATGGTCAGCGCGATCTCGTTGGGCGTCTTCTGCCGCTTGGCGCCTTCCACCAGCGCGATCATGCGATCGACGAAGGTCTCGCCGGGGTTGGCGGTGACGCGCACCACGATCCGGTCCGACAGCACCGTGGTGCCACCGGTGACGGCCGAGAAATCGCCGCCCGACTCGCGGATCACCGGCGCCGACTCGCCGGTGATGGCGCTCTCGTTGACCGAGGCGGCGCCCTCGATGACCTCGCCGTCGGCCGGAATCATGTCGCCGGCTTCGACCAGCACCACATCGCCGCGGCGCAGATCGGAGCCGGGCACCGATTCCCAGTCAGAGCCGAAGCGGGGCTCGCGCAGCTTTTTGGCCAGGATCATCTTCTTGGTGGCCCGCAGCGCCGCCGCCTGCGCCTTGCTGCGGCCTTCGGCCAGCGCCTCGGCGAAATTGGCGAACAGCACCGTGAACCACAGCCACACCGTGGTGGCGCCAATGAACCAGGCCGGTGCCTCGCCCGTGCCAATCAGTGCCTGCAGCCACAGCGCGGTGGTGAACAGGCTGCCGACGTAGACCACGAACATCACCGGATTGCGCCACTGCACGCGCGGGTCGAGCTTGCGCAGCGCATCCACCAGCGCCGGCCGTAACAGGACGGGATCGAACAGCGAAAGGCTTTTGGTCGTCATGGGGTTCGCCTCAGTTGCCAGCCCAAAGGATCAGGTGCTCGATCGCCGGCCCCAGCGCCAGCGCCGGCACGTAGGTCAGCGCGCCCAGCAGCAGCACGGTACCGACCAGCAACCCCACGAACAGCAGGCCATGGGTCGGCAGCGTGCCCGGCCCCTGCACCAGACGCTTCTTGGCCGCCAGCGAGCCGGCGATCGCCAGCACCGGCACGATCACCGCGAAGCGCCCCAGCCACATGGCCACGCCAAGCCAGCCGTTGTAGAAGGGCGTGTTGGCGCCAAGACCCGCGAAGGCGCTGCCGTTGTTGTTGGCCGCGGACGAGAAGGCGTAGAGGATTTCCGAGAAACCATGCGCGCCGGGATTGGCCACCCCCCCGGTGCCGGCGCTGGCGCTCACCGCAATCGCCGTGCCCAGCAGCACCAGCGCCGGGGTCACCAGGATGGCGATCGCCACCATCTTCATGTCGAAGGCCTCGATTTTCTTGCCGAGGTATTCGGGCGTGCGGCCGATCATGAGCCCGGCGATGAACACCGCCATCATGGCAAACACCAGCATTCCGTACAGACCCGAGCCGACGCCGCCGAACACCACCTCGCCGAGCTGCATCAGCACCATCGGCACCAGCCCGCCCAGCGGCGTGAAGGAGTCGTGCATGGCGTTGACCGAGCCGTTCGAGGCCGAGGTGGTCGCGGCCGCCCACAGCGCCGAGGCGCCGATACCGTGGCGGGTCTCCTTGCCCTCCATGTTGCCGCCGGATTGCAGCGCGCTCGCGGTCTGATCGGTGCCCAGCGCGGCGAGCAGCGGATTGCCCTGCTGCTCGAAACTCATGACCGCGATCGTGGCACCGACGAAGATCACCGTCATCGCCGCCAGCACCGCCCAGCCCTGGCGGGTGTCGCCCACGGCCCTGCCGAAGGTGTAGCAGAGCGCGGCCGGAATCAGCAGGATCGCCAGCAGCTCCAGGAAATTGGACAGCGGCGTCGGGTTCTCGAATGGGTGCGCGGAGTTGACACTGAAGAAGCCGCCGCCGTTGGTGCCGAGCTGTTTGATGGCGATCTGCGAGGCGGCCGGTCCCATCGGCAGGGTCTGGGCGCTCGTGGCGACGGTCTCGGTGACGGCATTACCCGCGGCATCCGTCACCGGCTGACCGGCATCGTCGAGCCTCGCTGCCTCGTAGCTCACCGGTTCCAGCGTGGTGACTTCCTGGTAGGCCGAGAAGTTCTGGATCACGCCCTGGCTGACCAGTGCCAGTGCCAAAACGAACGACAAGGGCAGCAGCAGATAGACCGTGACGCGGTACAGATCGGCCCAGAAATTGCCGATGGTCTGCGCCGAATGACGCGCGAAGCCGCGGATCAGGGCGAACACCACCGCGATGCCCGCCGCGGCCGAGACGAAGTTCTGCACCCCGAGCCCGAGCATCTGCGTCATATAGCTCATAGTGGCCTCGCCACCATAACCCTGCCAGTTGGTGTTGGTGACGAAGCTGATAGCGGTGTTGAAACTCGAATCCGGCGTGACATTCACCATCTGCTGCGGATTGAGCGGCAGCCACAACTGCAACCGCTGCAGCGCGTACACCACAATGAATCCGACCAGACTGAACAGCAGCACCGCCAGGGCATATTGGCGCCAGCTCATCTCCTCACGGCCGATGCCGCACAAGCGGAAAACGCCGCCTTCGAGCCGCGCCAGCGGCCGCCAGCGCGGCGCGTCCATGAGCTTGGCTATGTACAGGCCCAGCGGCTTGACCGCCGCCAGCAGCACGACCAGATAAGCCGCGAGCAGCAACCAGGATTGCGTGGTCATTCAGAAATCCTCCGCCCGGATCAGGGCGTAGACGAGATAACCGAGCAGCGCCACCGCCAATGCGCCACCGATCAGATAGACCACACTCATGGCGCCGCTCCCGGCAGGCGACCGCAGCCGACCGCCAGACCCACCACGAGACCGAACAGGACCAACAGGACAAGCAACCAGACCCCATCCATCGCGCTGCTCCTCATGCATGACAGACATCCGGCACGATACGCCGACGCCTGCAAACTGGCCGACAAAAGACGCGGCTGTGGCGTCAACAAGCCGTAAACATGAGGCGGATCAGGCTGGCAATGGAACCCCGGCTGCCAACGGCCGGGCTGCGCTTCAAACGATGGGTTCGTGCACGGTCACCAGCTTGGTGCCGTCCGGAAAGGTGGCCTCCACCTGCACGTCGGGGATCATCTCCGGCACGCCTTCCATGACGTCGTCGCGCGTCAGCAGGGTGCGGCCGTAATCCATCATTTCGGCCACCGTGCGGCCATCGCGGGCGCCTTCCAGAATCGCCGCGCTGATATAGGCCACGGCTTCCGGGTAGTTGAGCTTCACGCCGCGCGCCTTGCGCCGTTCGGCCAGCAGCGCGGCGGTAAACAGCAGCAGCTTGTCTTTCTCGCGTGGGGTCAGTTCCATGCGGTCTCCCTTTTTCGTTTGAAACTCAGGTCGCCCAGATGCGCGGCGCCAGCGCCGGGCGGCCCAGCACGGCCGGGCGCAGCGCGGCCCAGGCGTCGATGAGGGCGCGCTGCACGGCCTGCGCCTGCGGGCCAAGCACGCGCAGTGCCAGCACGCCGTCCACGTTGCTGGCGCCGGCCAGCACACCGGCATGCGCCTCCACCGCCGCGCGCACGGCGCCGACGATTTCCTCCTCGCTTACCAGTGTGGCCAGCAAGGTGCCGCTGACGCACTGGCCGCGCAGACCAAACGGTGCATCCAGCAGCGCCGCGCCGTCGTAATGGGCGCGCTCCAGCCACAGCGGCGCACCGTCCTGCCATAGCTCCAGCGCCATGCCGAGCCGGCCGGCGTAGCGCTCGCCGCTGTCCGGCCGGCCCAGGCACAGGATCTCCCAGCCGATGAAGCGGCCGCCGGGCGCAAGCTCCACCCGCGTCGCCACCCGCGCGTGCACGCCGGCGAAGGCTATGGTCGGCTGCGGCAGCCATTCGAGTTGCGCGCCGGGGTCCACGCGCAGCGTCTGGGTGAGCTGCGCGCACGGGCCGGCGCTGCGGTACAGCTTGCTCGCGGCCGGTGTGGTGATCAGCACACGGCTGTGCGGCCCGGCGTGAACCGCCACGTCCAGCACGTCGCCGCCCACCACCCCGCCCGGCGGGTGCAGCAGATACACGTGACAGGCACCGGCCGGCCCTTCCGGATGAAAGGGCCGTTGCACGGTCAGCGGCCCGCCGTGCGCGCGCCGGGCGAGCACGGTGCGCTCGCCCTGGCGCGCAAAGCTCAGGCCGAGGTGTGCGCGCCAGCCGGTGGCGATCTCAGCGTCGGCGCGAGCGCGCACGAGCACGCTGCGCGCCCAGCAGACTCAGGCCACCGACGCCCAGCGCCAACACCAGCAGTGCGGTCCACGGGTGGTGCAGCAGGAGGTCCGGCAGTCCGGCCAGCGGGGCGTGGCCCGGATGGGCAAGCGCGACACCGGGCAGCGCAAACATGGCCAGGAAAAGGGCTTTTGGTGCGTGTTTCATTGGGGTTTCCTCGAGGTTGCTTGCAGGTGATTCAGCCGCGGATCATGTGTTTGTGCGCGCCCATCTTGCCGTGCGCCACCAGCGTGCCGAGCACGTCCACGCAGGCCCGCACGCCCAGCAGCGCCGTGATGTCCGAGGTGTCGTACGGCGGGGAGACTTCCACCACCTCCATGCCGCACAGGCCTTCCTTGGCCACGGCGCCGATCAGGTACAGGATCTCACGCGGCAGAAAGCCGCCCGGCTCCGGCCAGCCGGTGCCCGGCACGAAGCCGCAGTCCACCGAGTCGATGTCGAAGGACAGGTACACCGCGTCGGTGCCGTCCCAGGCCTTCTCGAGCGCGATCTCGGCCACCTTCTCCAGGCCCAGCTCCACCACGTCGTTCATGGTGATGATGGTGGTGTCGCGCTTGCGCGCTTCGGCGATGGCCTCGCGCGGCACCTGCCAGCCGCCGATGCCGATCTGCACCAGGTTCTTGGCCGGCACGTTGGGCAGGTTGGTGGCGTGGAACCAGGGCGTGGTGTGCATGCGCTCGTCGAGGTCCTTTTCCTGGATGTCGGCGTGGCGGTCGAAGTGGATGATGCCGATCTTCTTGTCGGTCTCGCGGGCGATGCCGCGCACGGTGGCAAAGCCGATCGAGTGATCGCCGCCCAGGATCACCGGGAAGGCGCCGGATCGGAACACGTGCCCGACGGCGTTGCTGATCTGGTCGAAGGTCTTTTCGATGTTGGCCGGGATGGTGAATACATCGCCGGCGTCGCACAGCGTCATCTGCTCGCGAAGATCAACGCCGATCTCGTAGTTGTACGGGGTGTACAGCGCAGAAATGCGGCGCATGCCCTGCGGTCCGAAGCGCGTGCCCGGCCGGTAGGTGGTGCCGCCGTCGAAGGGCACGCCCAGCACGCAGGCGTCATAGTTGCCGATCAGGTTGGCGTCCTCGCAGTACGGCGCCTTCATGAAGGTGTTGATGCCGGCGAAGTGCGGCAGCTCGCCGCGCGAGAAGGTGGGGATGGTCTTGTCGTCCAGGCTGTCGGCGCCCGGCAGGCCCAGCTTCAGGCCGCGCGCCTGCTCGGCGTGCCAGCGGTCGAGCGGAATCAGCTCTTCCTTGCCCAGCATGGCCCAGGAATGCAGGCTGGTCTTGTCGAAACTGGGGTGATGTTGGCGCACCGCCGGACCTGCGGGCGGGCGCGAGGAACGCAATCGGGACATGGCAAAAGCTCCTGTCTGGCTTCAGGGGTGGTGGGGGAACTGCGAAACGGATGCCGGCGCGCGGCGCGGGCGCATGGCGCTGGCCAGCGCGGCTGCCAGTTCCGGGGACGTGTGGGCCTCGGGACTGCGCAGCGGCAGGTCGTAGGTGATGGTGGCGCCGTAGGCGGTCGGGTCCTGCGGGTCCCAGCGCGGCTTGTCGAACACCAGCAGGCGGGTGCCCAGCGCGAAGCCCTCGTGCAAATCGTGCGTGACCATGAACACGGTAAGACCCAGCCGCTGCCACAGCGCCGTCAGCAGCGCGTGCATGTCCTTGCGCGTGCCCGGATCGAGCGCGCCGAAGGGTTCGTCCAGCAGCAGGATGGCCGGCTCCATCACCAGCGCCTGGGCAATCGCCAGGCGTTGGCGCATGCCGCCGGACAGCGCCGCCGGGTATTTGGCCTCGTCGTCGGCCAGGCCGACGGCTTCCAGCATGGCCCGGGCGCGGGACAGCGCCACGCGCCGCGTACGGCCGAACAGGTGACCGGTGAAGCGTGCCCGGTCCAGCTCCAGGCCCAGCAGCACGTTGCCCAGCACGGTCAGGTGCGGGTAGACCGAATAGCGCTGGAACACCACGCCGCGCTCACGCCCCGGCTCGGCGGCCAGCGGCTTGCCGTCCAGCAGAATCTGCCCACGCGTGGGTTTGAGCTCCCCCAGCAGCAGGCGCAGAAAGCTGGTCTTGCCGCAGCCCGACGCGCCGACGATGGTGACCAGCTCGCCGGCCGGCACATGCAGCTCGATCCGCTCCAGCACCGGCGTGGCGCCGTAGCGCAGCCACAGGCCGTTGACGTCCAGGCCGCTCATGCGCCGTTGTCCTCCACCCACGGGAACCAGCGGCGGGCGAGCGCCGCCAGCGTGCGGTCCATCGCATACGCCAGCAGCGTGATCCACGCCACGTACGGCAGGATCACGTCCATCGCCATGTACCGGCGCACCAGAAAAATCCGGTAGCCGAGGCCATCGGTGGCGGCGATGGCCTCGGCCGCGATCAGGAACAACCAGGCCGGCCCCAATGTCAGGCGCAGGCCGTGCACGAGCGCCGGCAGGGTTTGCGGAATCACCACCCGCAGGGCGATCTGCCAGGTGCTGGCGCCCAGCGTCTGCGCCTTGATCACCTGTTCGCGCGGGATCTCGCCCGCCCGCTGGGCCAGATCGCGCATCAGAAACGGCGCCACGCCAAAGCCGATCAGCACGATCTTGGACAGCTCGCCCAGCCCCAACACGATGAACAGGATCGGCAGCAGCGCCAGCGGCGGGATCATCGACAGCACCGCCACCAGCGGCCCGAGCGTGGCGCGCACCAGTGGGATCAGGCCCATCGCCACGCCCACCGCAAAGCCCAGCACGGCGCTCACGCCCACGCCCCAGGTCAGGCGCTGCAGGCTGGCGGCGGTATCGGCCCACAGCAGCACGCTGCCGCTGCGCGCATCCGGCTGCGTGGCCAGGCGCACCGTGGTGTCCGCGAGCGTTGCCAGCGACGGCAGGAGCTTGTCGTTGGGGTTCGCCGCCAGGCGCGCGTCGGAGCCGATCAGGTAGGCCAAGGCCAACAGGGCCAGCGGCAGCACCCCCAGCACCAGCGCGCTGGCGCGGCCGGGGCGGCGATTGAGCAGGCGGGTCATGGCCTTGCCTGTCGCGCCTTACAGCGCGCCGTCGGCCGCCATCTTCATGTAGGTGTCGTCAAAACGCAGCTTCACGTTGCCGGCATCGCCCAGCGTTTTGCCGCCCGGAAAGGCAATGCCCACCGCATCGGCGCTCCTGGCGCCCTCGCCCAGCAGCCCGTGGGCGAACGAGAACGTGCGCACGTAATCCATGGTGCGCAGCAGGGCCGGATCGCGGCTGAAGGCCACCGCCTCGGCCGGCTCGTAGAACATCTGCGTGGTGGCGAGCTGGCTTTCGAAGCCGGCCAGGTCGGTTCCGGAAGCCTTGGCCATGGCCTCGCGCGCGGCCTTGCCGGCGGCGTCCTGCGCGGCCATCAGCGCCATGGTTTCGTACCAGGCGCCGGTCAGCGCCTTGCCCAGCGCCGGGTTGGCCGCGAGCGTGGCCGAGTTGACCACCAGCAGGTCGATGATCTCGCCGGGAATATCGGACGAATCAAATACCAGCGACGCGCCCGGCAAGGCCTTGACCTCGGCCAGCTGCGGGTTCCAGGTGACGATGGCGTCCACATCCGGCGCCGCCGCGGCGGCCACGATGTCCGCATCGCCGGTGTTCACCACGGTGATGTCGCGCTCGCTCAGCCCCACCGACTCCAGCGCCCGCGCCAGCAGGTAGTGCGAAACCGATAGTTCCACCAGATTCACCTTGCGGCCCTTGATGGCCTTCAGGTCCGTGGCGCCCTTGAGCACCACGCCGTCGTTGCCGTTCGAGAAATCGCCCACGATCAGCGCCGTGGAGTCCACCCCGCCGGCCGCCGGGATGGTCAGGGCGTCCATGTTGGTCATCACGCAGCCGTCGAAGGCGCCGGCCGTGTACTGGTTGATGGACTCGACGTAATCGTTGATCTGCACCACGTCGATGCTGATGCCGTACTTGTCGGCCCACTTCTTGACGATGCCGGTATCAGCCGCGTGGCCCCACGGCATCCAGCCGACATAGATGGACCAGGCGATGCGGAAGTCTTTCTTGGGCGCCGCCTGCGCCGGAGTGGCGAGGCCAACCGCCAGCACGGCGGTAAGCAGCAGGGTGGTCAAGCGGTTCATGGTGCGCTCCCTGTGGTGGAAGCGCCGGGGGGCCGGCGAGCGAAATGCCAGGCGCCGTGGACCCCAGCGCAGCTAACATCTCCCGGGCTTTTGTCCCGCCGTGTACCCGGTCCTGTGGGGGCCGGGCTGCCTCTCTCGGACCAGCACCCGGCCGCAGCCGAATCGGAACCCTAGACGCAACGTGAACTTTGCAATCCCTGTGCCACACCCTGCCGCCACGACCACGCAGGCCCTTCCCAACGGCGGGCGAATCACCTTCGATCCGCGTCCGCAGGCCGCTTCCGTCGCCGTGGTGCTGCGTCTGGCAGGCGGCACGCGCGAGGAAACCGCCGCCGATGCCGGGCATCTGCACCTGCTGGAACACCTGCTGCTGCGGCGCACCGCCCGCAGCGATTCGTCGGCACTCGCCCGGCGCATCACGGCGCTCGGGGGCATGGTCAATGCCGAGACCGGCCGCGAACATCTGGCGCTGATCGGCCGCGCGCCGGCCGGGCAGGCGTCCGCACTGGCCGAGCTGCTGGTCGAGTGCCTGTGCGAACCGGCCTTCGACGAAACCGACCTGGCACTGGAACTGGGCGTGATCGAAGCCGAACGCACTTTCGTGGGGCAGACGCCGCCCCACGAGGCCCTGATCCGGCTCGCCTGGCCGCAGCATCCGCTCGGCCGGCTGGTGCTGCCGGCCGATCCGGCATCTGCCGGCCCGGCTGCGCTGCAGCGACTGTGGGCGCGCCAGTGCGTCGGAGCACGGCTTGGCGTCGCGGTCGTCGGCGCTTTCGATGTTGCCGCGGTCGAAGCAGCGCTTGCGCCGCTGGCAAGGCTGCCCGCCGGCACCGCCCCCGACTGGGGAGCACCGCCCGAGTTCGTGCCCGGCCGTTACGGCGATCTGCGCGATGAGCGGCCAGCAAGCCTGCTGTGGGCACTGCCGTGCATGCCCTACGACCGCGCCGCTACGGCGGGCTGGGAATTGACCGCAGCGGTGCTGGAATTCACCCTCGCCGCGGCGCTGCGGGACAGCGGTCTTGCCTACGCGTGCGCGGTGTGGCCAGAGTTCCATTCGGATGCCGGCCTGATCGCGGTGCAGGTATCGACGGTGCCGGGCCGGGTCGCCGCCTGTGCCGACGCGGTGAATGCCTGCCTGGATGCGCTGGCGAACGAAGGCTCGAGTTCGGAAATGACGAACCTCGCGCGCGACGCCCTTTCAGCGCGCGCAGCGCTGGCCCGGGACGACCTGGAAAACCAGGCACAGGCGCTGACGCAGCATCCGCCCGGCATCGAGCCGGCGCCCGGCCAACGGATCGTGCTGCCGGCCGCCGGCTGCGTGTTGCAGATCGTGGTATGAGCGCGCGCCGCGCCTGCGGCTCACCGCATCCGGATCAGCCCCGGGTGCGCATCATCAGCGTGAACTCGCCGTCCTGAATCCGCTCGTGGCGCTGGTTGGTGACAGTAAAGGCCAGCGTGACCACGCCGCGGTCGGGCTTGGAGGTTGCCTTCACCGCCCGCACGCGCATCTCGGCGGCGATGGTGTCGCCGAACTTCACCGGCCCGATGAAGCGCCAGGTCAGGCCCAGGAACGCGATGATGGTGCCGTTGATGACACCGGTCTGATGCATCAGACCGGACACGATGGCCAGACCCAGCAGGCCGTGCGCAATCGGCTCGCCGAACTGCGTCTCGGCTGCGAACACGCGGTCGGTGTGCAGCACGTTGAAGTCGCCGGACAGGCCGGCGAAGGCCATCACGTCGGCCTCGGTGACGGTACGGCGCACGGTCGGGATGACCGCGCCGGGGGTGAAATCCTCGAAATACCAGGCGGTCATCTCAGCTCCTAGCGGTCAGGACAAGCGGCGGCAGATTACGCGCTGCAAAAGGCGACCGGCAAGCGCGCCGGCTTGAAGGAAACTTAAACTATCTGCCCCGCCACCCGCACCCAGGCCCGCGCCATGACCGCCACCCTGATCCTGATCCGCCACGGCCGCTCGCTGTGGAACGACCAGAACCGCTTCACCGGCTGGGTCGACGTGCCGCTGATGGAGCGCGGCTGGCAGGAGGCCGAAACGGCCGGTCGCCTGCTGGCCGACTACCGTTTCGATGCCGCCTACGCCTCGCACCTGCAGCGCGCCATCTGCACCCTGCAGGTGGTGCTGCGCGCCAACCGCGGCGGGCGCACGCCGATCTTCATCCCGGCCGAGGGCACCGTGCCGCGCGAGTCCTACCGGCCGAACGAGAACGAGTTTCCAGCCTTTTTGCACGTCGTGCCGCTGGCCGAACGCCACTACGGCGACCTGCAGGGCCTGAACAAGGACGAGGTGCGGGCCAAGTACGGCGAGGAGCAGTTCGTCAAGTGGCGCCGCGGTTACGACACCCCGCCGCCGAACGGCGAGAGCCTCAAGGACACCGTGGCACGCGCCCTGCCCTACTTCAACACCGAGATTCGGCCGCGTCTCGCGAGCGGCGAGACGGTGCTGATCTCCGCCCACGGCAATTCGCTTCGCGCACTGACCAAGGAACTGGAAGGCATTTCCGACCAGGACATCATCAAGCTGGAAATCCCGACCGGCGTGCCGATCATCTACCGGCTGGATGTCGACGCAGACCGGCTGCACATCGTCGACAAGCAGGTGCTGGGCACCGGCTGACCCGGCCGTGGCGCGTCTGCGCCTGCCGCGCACGGTCTGGGTGCTCGGCTTCGCCTCGCTGCTGAACGACACCGCCAGCGAGATGATCGCGCCCCTGCTGCCGGTGTTCCTGACCGCCGTGCTGGGCGCCGCGCCGGCCGCCATCGGCCTGATCGAGGGCCTGGCCGTGGCCACCGCCAGCGTGCTGCAGCTGGTTTCCGGGCGCCTCGCCGACCGTGGCGTCAGCACCCGCTGGCTGGTGCTGGGTGGTTATGGTGCCTCGAACCTGGTGCGTCCACTGATCGCGCTGGCCTGGGCCTGGCCGGTGGTGCTGCTGTTGCGCTTTGCCGACCGCATCGGCAAGGGTCTGCGCACCTCGCCACGCGACGCCCTGCTGGCCGGGGCGGTGGAGGAACGGCACCGCGGCGTGGTGTTCGGCTTTCACCGGGCCATGGATCACGGCGGCGCCATGCTGGGGCCGCTGCTGGCCTTTGGCCTGCTGCAGGCCGGCCTGAGCACGCCGCAGGTGTTTGCGGCCTCGGTGGTGCCCGGTGCGCTGGTGTTGCTGTGCCTGGGCCTTGGGCTGCGCGAGCCCGCCGCGATTCCACCCGCGCCGCTGGCGCCGCTGCGCTGGGGCCTGCTCGACCGGCGCATTCGCGGCCTGATCGGCGCCGCCGGGCTGCTGGCAGTCGCCAGCGTGCCGGACGCCTTCCTGGTGCTGTGGGCGTATCAGGGCGGCATCGAGGTGGTCTGGCTGCCGCTGCTGTGGGCGGCGGCGCATGCGGTCCGGTCGGCCATATCCATCCCGGCCGGCTATTTGTCGGACCGCCTCGGGCGCATCCCCGTCGTTACCGGTGGCTGGCTGATCCGCGCCGGCCTGCTGGCCGTGATGGGCGCCGTCAGCCGGGACGGCACGCTGCTCTGGGGGCTGTTTCTGGCCTATGCCGGCGCCACCGCCTGCACCGAGGGCGCCGAACGGGCGCTGATCGGCGATCGCGCCCCACCGGAACAAAAAGGTACCGCGTTTGGCATCTACTACCTGGTCAGCGGCCTGCTGGCCCTGCCCGGGGCCGTGCTGTTCGGCGGCCTGTGGCAGAGCCTTGGCCAGGGCAGTGCATTCGCCGTGGCCGCCGCGATCACGCTGATCGGCGCCGGCGCGTTCGTTCACCAGGCACGACAAGGCTGAGTTCGCACCGCCCGCGCCCCGTCGGGGCCGGCGCTAGCCCCGGTTGGCCACCAGATCCTCCACCACCGTCGGATCGGCCAGGGTGGTGGTGTCGCCGATGCTCGCCAGGTCGTTCTCGGCGATCTTGCGCAGGATGCGACGCATGATCTTGCCCGAGCGGGTCTTGGGCAGGCCGGGCGCCCACTGGATCACGTCCGGGCTGGCGATGGCGCCGATTTCCTTGCGTACCGTCGCCAGCAGTTCGTCGCGCAGGGCCGGCGTCGGTTCCAGCCCGGCCATCAGGGTCACGAAGGCGTAGATGCCCTGGCCCTTGATTTCGTGCGGGTAGCCGACCACGGCCGCCTCGGCCACGGCCGGGTGCAGCACCAGCGCCGATTCGATCTCGGCCGTGCCCAGACGGTGGCCGGACACGTTGATGACGTCGTCCACGCGGCCGGTGATCCAGTAGTAGCCATCGGCATCGCGCCGGCAGCCGTCGCCGGTGAAGTAGTAGCCCGGATAGGCCTTCAGATACGTGTCGACGAAGCGCTGGTGGTCGCCGAACACGCTGCGCATCATGCCCGGCCAGGAGCGCTTCAAAACGAGGTTACCGCTGGCGGCGCCGGACAGCTCGTTGCCGTCGGCATCCATCAGCGCCGGCTCGATGCCAAACAGCGGCTTGGTGGCCGAGCCGGGCTTGAGCGCCGTCGCCCCCGGCAGCGGCGAGATCAGAATGCCGCCGGTCTCGGTCTGCCACCAGGTGTCGACGATCGGGCAGCGCCCCTCGCCCACCACGCGGTGGTACCACTCCCAGGCCTCGGGGTTGATCGGCTCGCCGACCGAACCCAGCAGCCGCAACGACTTGCGGCTGGTGCCCAGCACCGGCTCGTCGCCGGCGCGCATCAGGGCGCGGATGGCGGTCGGCGCGGTGTAGAAGATGTTGACCTGGTGCTTGTCGATGACTTCCCAGAAGCGGGCCGGCGTGGGGTGCGTGGGCACGCCCTCGAACACCAGCGAGGTGGCGCCGTTGGCCAGCGGCCCGTAGACGATGTAGCTGTGGCCGGTGACCCAGCCGACGTCCGCCGTGCACCAGTAGACGTCGCCGTCGTGGTAGTCGAAGACGTACTTGTGGGTCAGAGCCACGTAGGTCAGATAGCCACCGGTGGTGTGCAGCACGCCCTTGGGTTTGCCGGTGGAACCCGAGGTGTAGAGGATGAACAGCGGGTCCTCGGCGTCCATCGGCTCGGCCGGGCAGTCGGCACTGGCCGAGGCCAGCAGGTCCTGATACCAGCCGTCGCGGCCGTCCTGCCAGGCGATGTCGGCGCCGGTGTGCCGGTACACCAACACGGTATGCACGTTGGGGCACCCTTCGAGTGCCTGATCGACGTTGGCCTTGAGCGGAATCGGCTTGCCGCCGCGCAGGCCCTGGTCGGCGGTGATGACCACCCGGCAGTCGGAATCCAGAATGCGGCTTTTGATGGATTCCGGCGAAAAGCCGCCAAACACCACCGAATGCACGGCGCCGATGCGCGCGCAGGCCAGCATGGCCGCCACCGCGGCCGGGATCATCGGCATGTAGATGCAGACGCGGTCGCCTTTCTTGACGCCGCGGGTCTTGAGCACATTCGCCAGGCGGCAGACCTCGTCGTACAGCTCACGGTAGCTGACGTGGCGGGCGAAGGCCGGATCGTCGCCCTCCCAGATCAGCGCCGTCTGCTCACCGCGGGTCTCCAAGTGTCGGTCCAGGCAGTTGTAGGCCACGTTCAGCTTGCCGCCGCTGAACCAGCGGATGTGGCCGGCGGTCAGGTCTTCCTCGCACACCGTCCGCCAGGGCTCGAACCAGCTGACGAAACGGCTGGCCTGCTCGGCCCAGAAAGCATCCCGATCGGCCAGCGAGCGGGCGTACAGGGCCTCGTAGTCGGCGGCCTTGATGTAGGCGCGGGCGGCAAACTCGGCCGGTACCGGATAGATTTTTTCGTCGGACATGGGATCCCCTGATGGCTCACGCGCCGTGCGGCGACAGCGTTCGAACAACGAATGGTAAGTAAGCGGACGATAGGCGTCGAGAAAAACGACCCGCCACGGCCCAGCGAGGACACACGCATGGAACACTCCCCCGAGGATCGGCACGAGGCGGCCATCCGCAGCGCCTGGCAACGCAACGCCGCGCCGTGGGCTGACGCCGTGCGCCAGCAGCGCATCGACAGCCGCCGGCTGGTGACCGACCAGGCGATCGTGGAGGCAGTCATGCGCCAACGGCCGAAACGCGTACTCGATGCCGGATGCGGCGAAGGCTGGCTCTCGCGCCGGCTGACGGCGCTCGGCCTGGCGGTGCTGGGCGTGGACGCGGAGCAAGGCCTGATCGACGTCGCCCGGGCGGCCGGCGGATGTGAATTCACGGTCGCGTCGTACGACGACCTGGCGGCCGGCAGCATCGGGCAGATGTTCGACACCGTAGTGTGCAACTTCGCCCTGCTCGGCCGGGACTCGACCGAGGCACTGTTTCGCGCGGCGCCGGCGCTGCTGGACCCCCGCGGCACACTGGTGGTGCAGACCCTGCACCCGCATACTGGCGACCACGGCCTGCCCTACCGAAACGGCTGGCGCGAGGGTTCCTGGGCCGGCTGCGGGCCGGGCTTTGCGCAACCGGCGCCGTGGTACTTCCGCACGCTGGAAAGCTGGGTGCGGCTGTTCACCGATCACGACCTGCCGCTGATCGCGCTGGACGAACCCGTGCACCCGCTCACGGGTCGACCAGCGTCGGTGATCTTCACCGGCCGGCGGCCGGAGTCTTGCCAACTCGCCCATGATTCAGGGGGCCGGCTGGCTGCGGAGGCGGGTTGACCTGCCGTGGCGATCGCCGCGATCGATCATCCGGCACCACATGTGCTTGCTTGATGCTGCCGGTGGCAGCAATTACCGTGACCAGGCGCAGCGAGCCAAGGCGCGCATGCCCTGTCTCGAGCACGTGTTGGGGGCGCCGACTTGATCGAAAGCATCGCGCTCCCCAATCTGCTGCCAAACTATAGCCGGGCGCGGTTCGACGCCGATGGAACGGCGAAACCTGGGCGCCTCGGCAGCCCATACCGGCCGTAAACCCAGTCACAGGAGACAGCGTGAATAACGAAACCCGCCCGTGGTGGCGCCGCGCTGGCGTGCTTGCCGCCGTGGCCATCGCCGCCGCGCTGGCGTTCGCAGGCTGGCGGTACGTACTCGAGCGCAACGGCGCACTGAACGGCATCGCCAGCGGCAACGGCCGCATCGAGGCGACCGAAATCGACATTGCCGCCAAGATTCCGGGGCGGATCAAGGAAATCCTGGCCCGCGAGGGCGACTTCGTCAGCGCGGGGGCGGAGCTGGCGCGCATGGATACGGCCGTGCTCGAAGCCCAGCGCGCCGAGGCCCAGGCGCAGCTCGAGCGGGCGCACAGCGGCGTCGCCACCGCCGAGAGCCTGGTGCATCAGCGCGAGGCCGAAAAACACGCTGCCGAGGCGCGGGTGGCGCAAAACGAAGCCGAACGCGTGGCGGCGCAAAAGCACCTCGCCCGCTCGCGCGAACTCAGCGCGCGCCTTGCCATCTCCGAGCAAGAGCTCGACGACCAGCAGGCACGGTTCGCGGCGGCGGTGGCAGCGGTGGCGGCGGCGCGCGCGCAGGTAGCAGCCGCCGATGCGGCCCTGGTCAACAGCCGCGCGCAGGTGGTCGACGCCGGCGCAGCGGTGGATGCAGCTCGCGCCACCATCGACCGCATCCAGGCCGACATCGACGACAGCGTGCTGCGCTCGCCGCGCGACGGGCGCGTGCAGTACCGCGTGGCCGAACCCGGCGAAGTGCTGCCGGCCGGCGGCGTGGTGCTGAACCTGGTCGACCTGGGCGACGTGTACATGACCTTTTTCCTGCCCACGGCGCAGGCCGGCCGGGTAGCGCTGGGCGACGAGGTCCGCCTGGTGCTGGATGCCGCCCCGCAGTACGTGGTGCCGGCGCGGGTGTCGTTCGTCGCCGACGTGGCGCAGTTCACGCCCAAGACGGTGGAAACCGCCGAGGAGCGGCAGAAGCTGATGTTCCGCGTCAAGGCCAACATCGACCTCGATCTGCTGAAAAAACACCTCAAGCAGGTCAAGACCGGCCTGCCGGGCGTCGCCTACGTGCGCATCGATCGTAACGCCGCTTGGCCGGAGCAGCTGGCGATCATCCTGCCGCCGTGACCGCCGCGCCCCCCGCCAGCCCGCCGCCGGACGGCGCCCCGGTGGCCCGCCTCAGCGGCGTTGGCCTGCGCTACGGCAAGGTCGAGGCGCTGGTCGATGTGACGCTCGACCTGCCGGGCGGTTGCATGGCCGGCCTGATCGGCCCGGACGGGGTCGGCAAGTCGAGCCTGTTGGCGCTGACCGCCGGCGCGCGCGCCATCCAGGACGGCCGGATCGAGGTGTTCGGCGTGGACCTGGCCGATGCCCGCGCGCGCCGGGGCATCCTGCCGCGCATTGCCTACATGCCGCAAGGCCTGGGCAAGAACCTCTACCCGACGCTGTCGATCGCCGAGAACCTCGAGTTCTTCGCCCGCCTGTTCGGCCACGACGGCAGCGAGCGGGCACGGCGGATCGAGACGCTCACGCGCGCCACCGGGTTGTTCCCATTTCTGGACCGGCCGGCCGGCAAGCTGTCCGGCGGCATGAAGCAGAAGCTCGGCCTGTGCTGCGCGCTGATCCACGACCCGGACCTGCTGATCCTGGACGAGCCCACCACCGGCGTCGATCCGCTGTCGCGGCGCCAGTTCTGGGACTTGATCGCCGGCATCCGCCGCAACCGCCCCAACCTGAGCGTGCTGGTGGCCACTGCCTACATGGAAGAGGCAGCGCGCTTCGACTGGCTGGCGGCCATGGACGATGGCCGGGTACTGACCATCGGCAGCCCAGCGACCATCCTGGCGCAAGCCGGCGCGGCGACGCTGGAAGAGGCCTTCATCCGCCTGCTGCCGGAGGACAAGCGGCGGGGTTACCGGCCGGTCGAGATTCCGCCGCGGCCGCAAGACGATGGCGATACCGCAATCGAGGCCCGGGATCTGACCATGCGCTTTGGCGACTTCACGGCGGTCGATCACGTCAGCCTGCGCGTGCCGAGGGGTGAGATCTTCGGTTTTCTGGGCTCCAACGGCTGCGGCAAGACCACGACCATGAAGATGCTCACCGGCCTGCTGTCGCCGACCGAAGGCCAGGCCTGGCTGTTCGGAAACGAGGTCGACCCGCACGACATCGCCACGCGCCGGCGCGTCGGCTACATGTCGCAGTCGTTCTCGCTCTACAACGAACTGACGGTGGCGCAGAACCTCACCCTGCACGCGCGCCTGTTCGGCGTGCCGGCGGCGCAGATCGCGCCGCGGGTGCAGGAAATGGCCGAGCGCTTCGGCCTCACGCAGGTGATGGACAAACTGCCCGACGCGCTGCCGCTGGGCGTGCGCCAGCGCCTGTCATTGGCGGCGGCGCTGATCCACAAGCCTGAGATGCTGATCCTGGACGAACCCACCTCGGGCGTGGACCCGGTGGCGCGCGACGCCTTCTGGCGCATGCTGGTCGAGTTGTCGCGCGGCGACGGGGTGACCATCTTCATCTCCACCCACTTCATGAACGAGGCCGAACGCTGCGACCGCATCTCGCTGATGCACGCCGGCAAGGTGCTGGCGGTCGGACCGCCGGCCGAGCTGGCGCAGCGGCGCGGCACAGCGACGCTGGAGGATGCCTTCATCGCCTACCTCGAGGATGCCACCGCGGCCGACAAGAAGGACGACGAGCCACGACTGACGGCCCAGGCGTCGGCGGCCAGCGACGGTGGCCTCAGCGGCTGGCGGCAGCACTTCGACCCGCGGCGCTTCGGCAGCTATGCGCGGCGCGAGACGCTCGAGCTGGTGCGCGACCCGATCCGCCTGACGCTGGCCCTGCTCGGCAGCGCCCTGCTGATGCTGGTAATGGGCTATGGCATCAACCTGGACGTCGAGGATCTCAGCTTCGCCGTGCTCGACCGCGACCAGACCACGCTGAGCCAAAACTACGCCCTGGACCTGGCCGGCTCGCGCTATTTCAGCGAACAGCCGCCGATCATCGACTACGCCGATCTGGACTGGCGCATGCGCTCGGGCAAGCTGAGCCTGGCGATCGAGATCCCGCCGAGCTTCGCGCGCGACGTCGCCCGTGGCCGGCCGGTGCAGATCGGCGCCTGGATCGACGGCGCCATGCCGACACGGGCGGAGACCGTGCGCGGCTATGTACAGGGGATTCATGCCCACTGGCTGGCCACCAGGGCGCGCGAGGCCGGCCGTGGCGAGGCCTTGGCGGGGCTCGTCACCATCGAGACCCGGTTCCGCTACAACCCGGACGTCAAGAGCCTGGTGGCGATGGTGCCGGCGGTGATTCCGCTGCTGCTGATGATGATTCCGGCCATGCTCGCAGCGCTCGCCGTGGTACGCGAGAAGGAACTCGGCTCGATCACCAACTTCTACGTCACGCCGACCACGCGGCTCGAATTCCTGCTCGGCAAGCAGCTGCCTTACGTGGTCCTGTCCTTCCTGAGCTTCCTGCTGCTCACGCTGCTGGCGGTGACCGTGTTTCGCGTGCCGCTGAAGGGCAGCTTCCTGACGCTGGCGGCGGCTGCGCTGCTGTATGTCGGCGCCGCCACGGCTCTGGGGCTGCTGATTTCCACCTTCATGCGCAGCCAGATCGCGGCGATCTTCGGCACGGCGGTGCTGACCATCCTGCCGGCAGTGAACTTCTCCGGCATGATCGACCCGGTGTCCTCGCTCCAGGGCGCCGGCCGGCTGATCGGGGAGATCTACCCGACCACACATTTCCTGACCATCGCCCGCGGCACCTTCTCGAAGGCCCTCAACTTCTCGGACCTGCATGCCGCCTTTCTGCCGCTGGCGCTGGCCGTGCCGATCCTGATCGGCTTGTCCGCCACGCTGCTCAAGAAGCAGGAGCGGTAGCGGGATGGTCTGCAAAACTACTGCGCGTGCGCCTGGCACCGTCCGGCGGTGCTCGAAATGCTCATGTATTGGCACATACACTGCGCTTTCTGCGCTCCGGCGGCCGGCGCCATCCACTCGCTCGCTACGTTTTTCAGGCCATCCCTAGCCCATGCGCCCGGCCAATATTTTTCATCTGGGCATCAAGGAGCTGCGCAGCCTGGCGCGCGACCCGATGATGCTGGTGCTGATCGTCTATGCCTTCACCGTTTCGGTCTACACGGCGGCCAAGGCCATGCCCGAGACCCTGAACAAGGCGCCGATCGCAGTGGTGAACGAGGACCGCTCGCCGCTGTCCTGGCGCATCGTCAGCGCCTTTTACCCGCCTTATTTCATGCCCCCCGAAATCATCGACCAGGCCGGAATGGATGCCCGCATGGACGCCGGCCTCGACACCTTTGCCCTGGACATCCCGCCGGACTTCCAGCGCGACGTACTGGCGGGGCGGCAGCCCACGATCCAGCTCAACGTCGATGCCACGCGCATGAGCCAGGCCTTCACCGGCAGCGGCTACATCCAGACCATCGTGAACGACGAGGTGCGCGCCTTCGTGAAGCGCTATCGCGAGGTGACGGAGTTGCCGGTCGATCTGGCGCTGCGGGTGCGCTTCAATCCCGAACTCAACAAATCGTGGTTCGGCGCCATCATGCAGGTCATCAACAACGTGACCATGCTGTCCATCGTGCTCACCGGCGCGGCACTGATTCGCGAACGCGAGCACGGCACGATCGAGCATCTGCTGGTCATGCCGGTCACGCCTTTGCAGATCATGACCAGCAAGGTGTGGTCGATGGGGCTGGTGGTGCTGGCCGCCACTGCCTTCGCGCTCACCGCCGTCGTGCAGGGCTGGCTGTCGGTGCCGATCCAGGGCTCGCTTGCGCTGTTCCTGGCCGGGGCGGCGCTGCATCTGTTCGCGACCACCTCGATGGGCATCTTCCTTGGCACCGTCGCCCGCTCCATGCCGCAGTTTGGCCTGCTGCTCATGCTGGTGCTGCTGCCGCTGCAGATGCTGTCCGGTGGCTCGACGCCGCGCGAAAGCATGCCCCTGGCGGTCCAGTACATCATGCTCGCCGCGCCCAACACGCATTTCGTAATGCTGGCCCAGGCGATCCTGTACCGCGGCGCCGGCATCACGGTGGTCTGGCCTCAATTCCTGGCCATCGCCGCCATCGGCTCGGTGCTGTTCGCCCTGGCGCTGGCGCGCTTCCGGCGCAGTCTCGCCACCATGGCCTGAGAAACCGCATCCTCGGGATTTTTCGGTTCCTGCATCCTGCGGCGGGCCGGATGCGCGTCGCTCAACGCTTGTCGATCTTCGGCTCGGCCCAGGTGCCGGTGACCCGGTAGTGCTGTTCGGTGGCCTTGTCGATCGCGCCCTCGAAGATTTTCTGCCCCAGATAAATGACCGCACCCACACCGGGCGCGGCGATGGCGCCGGCCAGCGGCAAGCTGGAGGTGACCTGCGGCACCACCAGCACCTGCAGGTCCAGGCTGCGGTCGACCAGGTTGGTGTGGCCGTTGAGCGTCAGGTGCGCCGCCGGGCCGCGCACGCGCAGGTCGCGCAGCTCGGCATCGCCAGCCGCCAGCTGCAGCTCGCCGTCCGTGCGGTCGATGGCAAACCCGCGCCCGAACACGTCCCGGAAATCCAGCGACAGGCGGCGCATGACGCTGTCCAGACTGAGGATGCCAAACAGGCGCCCGACGCCGGGCTCGACGTCCGGCAGCGTGCCCTTTTGCAACTGCCCGCTGACCTGGCCGCTGAGCATGGCAAAGCCGAAGGCGCCTGGACTGCCCGGCCAGGACACCTGCGCCTGCACCTTGCCGCGGCCACCCCGCACCAGGTCGGCCACCCCGAACCGCGCCAGAAATGCCCCGAAGTCCTTGAAATCCGCCGTCGCGTCCAGGTGGCTCTCGGCACGCTGGGCGGTCCCCGTCCAGCGGCCGCGGCCGCCGATGGTGCCGTACTCGCCACGCAGGTCCAGGCGGTCGAAATCGAGCCCGTCGGCGAGGCGCTGGCTGCTGAACTCCAGCGCGCCGAAGTCCTCACCGCCATAACGCAGGGCGCCGATGCGGCCGCCCAGCACCGGCACGCTGGCCGGATTCACGCCGCCGCTGCCACCCTCGCCGGCACCGTCCTGGCGCTGCAGGTACAGCCGGGAAAGGTCCAGCCCGACCGCCTGCGTCGGGCCGCTGCCGCGCACATTCACCTTGCCGGCCACGTCGACGGCATCCAGATCGATGTCCCAGCCCTCGCTGCGCAGCACCTGCAGGCGCACCCCGGCGAAGGACTGGCCGAGGTAATCGAGCCGGTCGGCATACACATCCACCCGCGGCGCCGGCCAGGCGCCACCGGCCGCACCGCCGAAATGCTGGCCCAGCCACGCCAGCCAGGGCGCCAGCGGCAGCTGCGCGAGGCGCCCGTGCACGTTGAAGCCGGCCGGCGGCAGGCGCGTTTCGACGCCGATCGCCAGATCGCCCCGCCGCAGCGCCGTGCCGCCGCCTGCCACGGGCGCCAGATCGAGCCGCGCGGTCAGTGGCTGCGCGCTCAGCGTCACGTCCCAGGCGCGCGGCGGCGCCCCGCAGGCGCACTGCGCGCGCACGTGCAGGGGCTGGCTGCGCAGCGCGTCCAGCGGTGCCGGCAGCTCGCCGGTGGCCTTGGCCAGATCCAGGTTCAGGTCAAGGTCCAGATCGCCGGCGCCGGCGATATCGATGCCGCCCTGCCACGGCACGGCACCGGCGAACAGTTCCGGCCAGGGCAGGCGCAGGTAGCGGGTGATTTGCGCCGCGTCGGCCTGGCCGCGCGGCTCGACACGCAGCCCGCTGCCCGGCGCGCTGGCGAGGTCGAACACCACCGGCCCGCCGAACAGTCGGGCCTGGACCGCCTTGGCGCCGAGACCGCGCTGATCGAAGGTCAGCGCCCCGCGCAGCTGCTGCACGGTCAGTCCGCTGCCGGCGATGGTCAACGCATTTCCGGCCAGCTGCGTACGGCCGGACACCTGCGTGGACTTGACCGGACCGGTGAAGACCAGGTCGAGCTTGACCCGGGTCTGCGCCGTGCCGTCGAAGGCCAGGCGCTCGACCCGACCGCCGAAGCGGCTTGCCAGCGGCGACTGCTGCACGAAGCGGATCACGTCCTGCGCCGGACCGTCGACGACGCCATCCAGCAACAGCCGCTTGCTCGGCAGTGCCACATCCGGGATGCGCACCTGCACGGCACTGGCCCGGCTGTCGAGTAACCGGCCCTCGTCCAGGCTCAGGGAAAACTCCGCCCCCCGCAGCCCGAACTGGCCGCGCGCCTCGGCCACCGCCGGCCAGCCCGCACCCGGCTGATAGTCGAGCCCGACGTCGACAAAGCGCGCCGTGCCCAGGAACTGGCCCTGCCCGTCGCGGAACGGAAAGCGCCGCGGATCGCCCCGCAGCAGCGCCTGCACGTCGCTGAGCGTGCCGGCCTGGATGGCCTTCCTGCCCCATTCAATGAACTTTGGGGACAGTCCGCGATCCGGCAGCAGGGCAAAGAACTCGGCCGCCGCCGCCTGCGGCGTGCCGGCCTGAAGGAACAGTTCGGGCTCGCCACCGGCCGGCAGGCTCAGCCGGCCGCGCGCCGCCAGCGCGATGCTGCCGCGACGCGCGGAAAAACCGCCGAGCTGGGCATCGACCCCACTCGGCGACCATTGCGCGGTCAGCTCGCCCTGCGCGGCATCCAGTTGCAGGGGCTCGGCGTAGGCGCGGGGCGCATCCAGGAGCAGGTGCGGCGAACCGACCAGCGTGAAGCTGGCCGCCGCCTCGCCCAGGCGCAGCTCACCGGCGGCGCCGGCCAGACCCGGCAACGCACCATCCGGCTGCCAGCCCAGTTCGTCCACCCGGACAGCCAGCCGCAGCGGTCCTGGCGTTGTGCCAGCCGAGCCTGCGATGAGCAGCAGATCACGACCACGCAGGGTCGGATCAGCGCCTGCAAGGCGCGTGGCCAGGGCGTTTTGTGATGGCGCCATCAATGCCGCAAGGGGACCGAATCGCGGCAGGTCGATCAGGCCGCCGGTCAGGGCCAGCGTGTCGCCACTGCGCCGAAGCAAGGCACGATCCAGACGCCACAGACGCTCGCCGGACTCGGCCCGCAGGCTGTCCAGACCGGCCATCCAGCCGTCGGCCGCGCGCTGCATCACGCCCGACAGGTGCAGCGCATCCAGCACCAGACCGGTTTGCGCATCGGCCCGCTGCAGCTCGCCCCGCCCATCGACGGAGCCATGCACGCGCGTGACCCGGCCTTCCTTCCAGCGCAGCCACAGTTCGCCGTTGAGCTCGCCGCCAAACACGAAAGGCCCCAGCGGTACACCGGCGCCGACCACCTCCCGCGCCGTCACGTAGGCCCGTCCGTCGGTGGTGGCCATGTCACCCGCAAGACCGCCCATCTCGGCCCGCAGCCTGAAGCTGCCGCTGGCCGCCCCGCCGACGCCAACGCGCAGGTCCAACCAGTGCCGCGCACCGCGCCGCTGCAGGGTCACGTCGGCCGGCTCCAGACGCAGCATGCGGCCGGCCTGCGTGAGGTCGGTGACATCGATCACGGCCGCCCGCAGGCGCACCTGCGGCTGGGCCAGCAGCCAGGACGAAAGCCCGTCGCCGCCGCCCTCGCCTACCTGCATGCCGCCGACCTGCCAGCGCCCGTCCGGCTGGCGCACCACCGCCAGATGCAAGCCTTCGATCTGCAACGCGGCCAGGCGCGGCTCCCACGCCAGCAGCGAGGCCAGCCAGTTGAAGCGCAGACTCAGTGCCGCCACCCGCGTGACGCTGCCGTCGCTGCCAAGGAGGCTGGCGCTGCGCAGGGAGATTTCCGGCGTATTGCCGCGCAGACCCGCGCTCAGGTCGGAGAACTGCACCGGCTGTCCGAGCACCCGGCTGACCACGGCCGCCACCTGCTGCGGCCGCTGCTCGAGCTGCGGCAACAGCACGCGCAGCGCGCTCAGGCCAGCGGCCGCGAGCACCAGCAACGCGAACACAGTCCACGCCAACAGGCGGCGCAGACGGCCAATCAGAACGCGCATGGCCGGAACGCAGCGGGACGGGCAGGCACCGGCTCAGTGCTCCCGGTGATACGGCAGCTTGTGCAGCAGGCTCCAGGCACGGTACAGCTGCTCGGCCACCAGCACCCGCGCCAGCATGTGCGGAAAGGTCAGCCGCGACAGCGACCAGCTGGCCCGGGCGCGCGCGCGCACGCCGGGACCGAAACCGTCGGCGCCGCCGATCAGCAGCGCCAGCGGCCCGCCGTGCTCCAGCCAGCCGGACAGGGCACCCGCCAGGGCTTCGGAGTCGTATTGCTCCCCACGCGGGTCGAGCAGCACCGGCCAGGCACTGTCCGGCAACGCCGCCAGCAGGCGGGCGTCTTCCTGCGCCAGCGCAGCGGCGAGGCCACCTGCGCTGCGCCGGGCCGGCGGGATTTCCTTCAGCTCCACCTTCAGGCGTCGCCCGAAACGGCTCAGATAATCGCCACAGGCGGCGCTGACCCAGGCCGGCGGTCGGTGGCCGACCGCCAGAATCAGCACCTGGCTCACACCCCGTCGCCGGCCTGCTCTGCCTTCGGCCGGCCAGGCCGCGCCGACCACAGGTCCTCGAGGCGGTACAGGGCGCGCGTCTGCGGCAGCATCACGTGCAGCACCAGGTCGACCAGGTCCACCAGCACCCATTCGGCACCGCTGTCGCCTTCCATGCCCAGAACCGGGTAACCGGCGGCCTTGGCGGCGTCGCGGGCGGATTCGGCCAGTGCCCGCACATGGCGGCTCGAGGTGCCGCTTGCCACCACCATGACACTGGTAAGGCTGGTCAGCTGGCTGACGTCGAGCACCGTCACGTCGACGGCTTTGAGTTCTTCGAGGGCGCTGAGCACCACGGCCTGCAGGCCGGCCAAGTCTTGCGGCATGTTTCAGTCGGTATAGAGGTGATGACGGCGAATGTACCGCAGGCAACCGTCGGTCACGAGAAAGTGCACGCTGCGCCCGGCGCGCAGCGCGGCCCGCACGCGGGTGGCGGAAATGTCCAGCGGCGGCAGCGCCTGGCGCCAGACCAGACCCGCCGCCGACCCGGCCAGCGCCTGCGCGCTGTCGGCCCAGCGGCCGGCCACGGCCCGGGCGAGCGCGGGCGGCAGCTCGCGGGCCGGCTCGCCCGGCAAGGGCGGACGCTGCATGACCACCAGGTGGGCCAGCTCGAACAGGTCCTGCCAGCGATGCCAGGTGGTCAGTCCCAGAAAGGCGTCTTCGCCGACCAGCAGGCACAGCGGCCGCCGGCCAAGCTGCATCCGCAGATCGGTCAGCGTATCGACCGTGTAGGACGGCCCGGCACGCTCGAGTTCCCGAGCATCCACGGTCAGTCCGGCCACGCCGCGCACCGCCAGGCGCAGCATGGCCAGGCGCTGGGCGGCGCTTGCCACCGGCTGCGAGCGGTGCGGCGGCACGTGGGCCGGGATCAGGCGCACCTGCGCCAGATCCAGCGCATCGCAGATTTCGATCGCCGCCCGCAGATGGCCGATGTGCACCGGGTCGAAGGTGCCGCCCAGGATGCCGACCGGTCGCAAGCGGCGGCGCCCGCGCACGGCGGCGGCCGTCAGGTGCGTACCTCGCCGTTGCCCAGCACCACCCACTTCTGGCTGGTCAGGCCCTCCAGCCCGACCGGCCCGCGGGCGTGCAGCTTGTCGGTGCTGATGCCGATCTCGGCCCCCAGCCCGTACTCGAAGCCGTCGGCGAAGCGGGTCGAGGCATTGACCATCACCGAGGCCGAATCGACCTCGCGCAGGAAGCGGTCGGCGCGGCCAAGGTCGCGGGTGATGATCGCTTCGGTGTGCGCCGAGCCGTAGCGGGCGATGTGCTCCATGGCCTCGTCCAGGCCGTCCACCACGCGCACGGCCAGGATCGGCGCCAGGTACTCGGCATGCCAGTCGGCCTCGGTAGCGGGCGTCATGCCCGGCACCTGGGCGCGGGCGCGCTCGCAGCCGCGCAGCTCGACGCCTTTGGCAGACAGCTCGGCGGCGATGGCCGGCAGCATGTCCGCCGCGCCGGCTGCCACCAGCAGGGTTTCCATGGCGTTGCACACGCCATAGCGGTGGGTCTTGGCGTTCAGCACGATGCGCCGGGCCATGTCCGGGTCGGCGCCGTCGTCGATGTAGACGTGGCACACGCCGTCCAGGTGCTTGAGCACCGGCACCCGCGCCTGCTGCATGACGGCCTGGATCAGCCCCTTGCCGCCGCGCGGCACGATGATGTCCACGTACTCGACCAGGCCGGCCAGCAGGCCAACCGCCGCGCGGTCGGTGGTTTCCAGCACCTGCACCGCGGTGGCCGGCAGGCCGGCGGCTTCCAAACCGCGGGCGATGCACGCCGCGATGGCCAGGTTCGAGTGCAGCGCCTCCGAGCCGCCGCGCAGGATGCAGGCGTTGCCGGATTTGAGGCACAGCCCGGCCGCGTCGGCGGTGACGTTGGGGCGGGACTCGTAAATGATGCCGACCACACCCAGCGGCGCGCGCATGCGCCCGACGCGGATGCCCGACGGCCGGGCGCGCAGCTCGTCGACCGCACCGACTGGATCGGGCAGCGCCGCGATCTGGCGCAGGCCCTCGGCCATGCCGGCGATGCCACGCGCGTCCAGCAGCAGGCGGTCGAGCAGCGCCTCGTCCAGACCCGCCGCCCGGCCGGCTGCCAGATCCTTGTCATTGGCCGCCCGCAAGGCCGCTTCGCTGCGCTGCAGGGCATCGGCAATCGCCAGCAGGGCGGCATTCTTGGCGCCGGTGCTGGCGCGGGCCATGTGTCGTGCGGCCTGGCGGGCGCGCTGGCCAAGCTGCTGCATGTAAGCGTCGAGTTCCACGGTCAGCTCCGCTGTGGGTGGGCCGAAGATTGGCGGCCGGCCTTTGCTGGCCCGGCCATGCGCAGCGCCAGCGCGGTCAGTGCCTGCCAGGGCTCGACACCGCCGCCGACGCCCTTGTTGGCACGATCGACCTGCGCCGCCTGCGCCAGCAGGCCCTGCCAGGCGGCCGGCGGCCGGCGGCGGGCGGCACGCTCGATCAGCTCGCGCCGCCGCGGCGGCTGGCCAAAGCTGTTGCCGTCGATCAGCCGTTGCAGGTCCTGCGTCAGCTGCCACAGGGCCAGGATGGGCGTCTCGCCGGAATCCTGCAGGTGCGCCAGCGCCCGCGTCAGGCGCAGCCGATCGCCGGCCAGCACCGCATCGGCCAGGTCGCGCGTCGCGTAGCGCGTGCTGTCGCCAACCGCCTGCAGCACGCCGTCACGGTCCAGCGCACCGCCGGGCGGCGCCAGCAGGGCCAGCTTGTCCAGTTCCTGCGCCGCCGCCAGCAGGTTGCCTTCGGTCAGGTCGGCCAGCAGTGCGGCCGCCTGCTCGTCCAGCGCCAGGCCCAGCCCACGCGCCCGGGCCACCAGCCAGCGCGGCAGCGCGGCGACCTCCAGCGGCCAGGCATACATGACCACCCCGGCTCGATCGCAGGCGGCGAACCAGCCGCTGTCGCGCGTGCGCTTGTCGAAACCGTCGCCGGTCAACAGCAGCAGCACGTCCGGCGGCGGCGCGGCGAGGTAGTCACACAAGGCGGCAATACCGTCCTCGGCCAATTTGCCGCTGCCCAGGCGCAGTTCGATCAGCCGGCGCTGCGCGAACAGCGACAGGCTGGCCGCCTCGCCGCGCAGCAGGCTCCAGTCGAAGCCACGCTCGACCTCGTGCACCACCCGCTCGTCGTAGCCGGCTGCCCGCGCTGCGCCGCGCACGGCGCTGGCGGCATCGGCCACCAGCAAAGGCTCCTCGCCGGCCAGCAGGTACACCGGCGCCAGGCCGCGGGCCAGGGCCGCGGGCAGCTGCTCCGGTTTCAGCTGCACGGCCGGCTCAGCCCAGGCGCGCCGCCAGGCGCCGCATGATCTGCTGCACCGCCTGGTCCTGCAGCTCCAGGCGGCCGGCGCTCTGCTCGCTCTGACTGCCCAGCACGTTGGTTTCGTCGTAGCTGACATCGCGCAGCAGCTCGACGGTCTGCGGCGCGACCAGGAAGCTGCCGTCCCGCTTTCGCAGCTCGAAACCGAGCCTGTAGCGCAGCTCGTGCTCGCGCACGCGGGCGTCGGTGCCCACGGACAGCACCCGCGTGTCGAACCTCGGGTTGCTGATCTGCAGCACCGCATCGGCGGCCGTGGCGTCCTCGACCAGACGCACGCCGCGGCTGGCCAGCGTGCGCTGCAGGCGATGGCGCAGGTCGTAGTCGTAGCCCGGCACGTCGATGAACACCGCCCCCACCGTATCGGGCAGCTGGTAGTTGCCGCGCACGTGAAAGCCGCAGCCGGACATCAGCAACAGTGCGGCCAGGGCCGGGAAGAAAAGAAATCGGCGCATGGATCGGTTCACCCGGTGTTCAGTCGACAGTTCAGACAACGATATTGACCAGCTTGCCCGGCACCACGATGACCTTGCGCACCGGCGCCTCGCCCACGAAACGCTGCACGTTCGGCTCGGCCAGCGCCGCCGCGCGCACGGCTTCCTGATCGGCGCCGGCCGGCACCCGCACGGTGCCGCGCAGCTTGCCTGAAACCTGCACTGCCAGCGTGATTTCATCGGCTTGCAGCGCCGCCGGGTCGACCAGCGGCCAGGCAGCGCGCAGCAGCGGGCCCTGGTAACCGAGCTCATCCCACAGGCCGTGCGTGATGTGCGGGACGATCGGCGACAGCAGCCGCAGCAGGATGGACAGGCCTTCCTCGACCAGCGCCCGGTAGCCGCCGCCGGTTTCCGGCACCGGCAGGCGCGACAGCTCGTTCAGCATCTTCATGCCGGCCGACACCACGGTGTTGAACTGGTTCTTGCGAAAGTCGTGGCTGGCCTGCTGCAGACAAGCGTGGATTTCGCGCCGGGCGTCGCGCTGCGCAGCGTCCAGCGCCTGCGCATCGGCGGCCGGCGCGGTCTCCCGCCAGGCGCGAAAATCGGCCGCGAAAGCCCACAGGCGCTTCAGGAAACGATTGGCACCGGCCACGCCCTCGTCGGACCATTCCAGCGCCTGGTCCGGGGACGAGGCAAAAATGATGAACAGCCGCGCCGTGTCCGCGCCGTAGCGATCGATCAGCGCCTGCGGGTCGACCGTGTTGCCCTTGGACTTGGACATCTTGGCGCCGTCCTTGAGCACCATGCCCTGCGTGAGCAGCCGCGTGAACGGCTCGCTGGCGCTGATCAGGCCCTCGTCGCGCATCAGCTTGGTGAAGAAGCGCGCGTACAGCAGGTGCAGGATGGCGTGCTCGATGCCGCCGACGTACTGGTCCACCGGCAGCCAGTGGTCGGCGCGCCGGTCCAGCATGGCCGTGTCCAGATCGGGACAGGCAAAACGCGCGAAGTACCAGGACGACTCGAAGAAGGTGTCGAAGGTGTCCGTCTCGCGGCGCGCCGCACGACCGCAGTCCGGGCAGGTGGTCTCGTAGAACTCGGGCATGCGCGTCAGCGGCGAGCCGCTGCCGTCCACCGTGACGTCCTCGGGCAGGCGCACCGGCAGCTGCGCGTCCGGCACCGGCACCGGTCCGCAGGCCTCGCAGTGGATGACCGGAATCGGGCAGCCCCAGTAGCGCTGGCGCGACACGCCCCAGTCGCGCAGGCGGTACTGCACGCGCCGGGCGCCGATGCCGCGCGCCTGCGCCAGGTCCGCGATGGCGTCGAAGGCCGCCTGAAACTCCAGACCGTCGTGAGGTCCGGAGTTGATCAGCAGGCCCTTGTCGGTGAACGCGGCGTGTTCGACCAGGCTGGCCGGATCGCCGTCGAAACCAGCCGGCGCCACCACCGGCCGGATCGGCAGCCGGTACTGGCGGGCGAATTCCCAGTCGCGCTGGTCGTGGCCGGGCACGGCCATGATGGCGCCCTCGCCGTAGTCCATCAGCACGAAGTTGGCCACCCACACCGGCATCTGCTCGCCGGTCAGCGGATGCACGGCGCGAAGGCCCGTGTCGACGCCGAGTTTTTCCTGGGTCTGCAGCGCCGCCTCGCTGGTCTCGCGGGGTTTGAGTTGGTCGATGGCGTCGGCCAGCGCCGGGTTGCCGGCCGCCACCTGCTGCGCCAGCGGATGCTCGGCCGCCACCGCCATGTAGGTGGCGCCGTACAGCGTGTCCGGGCGCGTGGTGAATACCTTCAACTGCCCGTAGCCGGGCACCTCGAAGCTCAGTTCCATACCCACCGAGCGGCCGATCCAGTTGCGCTGCATGGTCTTGACCGGCTCCGGCCAGTCCAGGCCGTCCAGGTCCGCCAGCAGTTCGTCGGCATAAGCGGTGATGCGCAGGAACCACTGCGGAATCTCGCGCCGCTCGACCAGCGCCCCGGAGCGCCAGCCGCGCCCGTCGATGACCTGCTCGTTGGCCAGCACCGTCTGGTCGACCGGGTCCCAGTTGACCGCCGCCAGCCTGCGGTAGGCCAGGCCTTTCTTCAGCAGGCGCGTGAACAGCCACTGTTCCCAGCGGTAGTACTCGGGCCGGCAGGTGGCGATCTCGCGCCGCCAGTCATAGGCAAAGCCCAGGCGCTGCAGCTGCGCGCGCATGTGGGCGATGTTGTCGTAGGTCCAGCGGCTGGGCGCGATGCCGCGCTGGATGGCGGCGTTCTCGGCCGGCATGCCGAAGGCGTCCCAGCCCATCGGCTGCAGCACGCGCCGGCCCTGCATCATCTGAAAGCGCGCCAGCACGTCGCCGATGGTGTAATTGCGCACGTGGCCCATGTGCAGCGCACCGGACGGGTACGGAAACATCGACAGGCAGTAGAACTTCTCGCCCGGCCCGTCGTCGGCCGCCGCGAAGGCGTGGTGTTCCTGCCACCAGGCCTGTGCCTGGGCTTCGACCGTGGCGGCGTCGTACTGGCGATTCATGAAGGACTGCGCAAGGGCGGCAAAAAAAGACCGCCGATTATAGCCGCCGGCCCGTGCCCGCCCGGCCCCGCCACCCGCCGACCAGACACAGCGCCAGGCACAGCAGCGTCACCGGCATCTCGCCGAAGCGCGCGAACGGCGTCAGGCCCCGCCGCGGCAGCAGCTCGCCGCGCAGCACAGTCGGCTCGAAAGGCGCCGCGCGGGCCGTGACCCGGCCGCGGTGGTCGATGATGGCGGTAACCCCCGTGTTGGTGGCGCGGGCAATCGGTCTGCCCAGCTCACGGGCCCGCATGCGGGCGATGTCCAGGTGCTGCGGCGGGGCGGTGGAATCGCCAAACCAGGCGTCGTTGCTGATGTTGATGAGCCAGTCGGCCGCCGCGCCGGCGCGCAGTTCCTGCGGAAACAGGATCTCGTAACACACCGACGCCGCCACCCGCGATTCGCCGATCCGCAGCAGCGGCTGGCCCGGACCACCGGTCGAGAAATCCGACATCGGCACCGCCAGCAGGTCCAGCACCGGGCCGATCTGGCGCTGCAGCGGCACGTACTCGCCAAACGGCACCAGGTGCCGCTTGCGGTACTCGCCGCCCGGACCCGTCAACTGCACCAGGGCGTTGTAGTAGCGCCCGCCGGCATCCTCGATCGGCATGCCGATCAGCAGCGCGGCGCCGCCACGCTGGGCAGCCTCGCGCAGCGCGGTGAAATAGCCGGCATCCACCTGGCTCGGCAATGCGGGAATGGCGTTTTCCGGCCAGATGACGACATCGGCGTCGAAGTGCCCGGCGCTCAGGCGCCGGTAGCGGGCCAGTGTTTCCTCGAAATAGGCCGGATCCCACTTCATCTGCTGCTCGACGTTGCCCTGCACCAGAGCGACACGCACCGGCGGCCCGGCCGGCTGCGTCCAGTCCAGCCGGCCGAGCGCCAGCCCGCCGGTCGTCAGCGCAACGAATATCAGGGCTGCCGGCCAGCGCCGCCGGGGGCGGTTTGACAGGTGCACCAGCAAGGCCGCCGAGGCTGTCAGGGCCAGTCCGACGCCGGCCATCCCGAGCAGCGGCGCGAAGGCACCGAGCGGACTGTCGATCTGGCTGTAGCCGGGCGCCAGCCACGGGAAGCCGGTCAGCAGCCAGGAACGCAGCCATTCGGCCAAGCCCAGCGTTCCAGTTGCGGCAAGCAGAAAGGCGCCGTCACTGCGGCCAAGACGTCTGGCCGCATACAGCGCCAGGGCCGGAAACAGCGCCAGGTAAGCGACCAGCGCCGCCGTGACCAGCGTCGCACTGGCGGCATCCATGTTGCCGTAGCGGTAGCAACTGATGAAGATCCAGTACAGGCCGCCGCCGAACCAGGCCAGACCGAACACATAGCCGCGGGCCGCCGCTTCCCGCGCGGTGCCCCGCATGGCCACGGCCAGCAATCCGGCCAGCGCCAGCAGTGCCAGCGGCCACAGACCAAACGGCGCATAGGCCAGCGGCATCAGCCCGCCGGCCAGGGCCGCCAGCAGCAGGCCGGCGCGGCGGTTTCGCGCCATCAAGGCGCCTCAGCCGTCGTCCGGCTCCGCGGCGACCACCGCCGCGCGGCGCACCCGGAGCTGCTCAATGCGCCGCCCGTCGGCGGCCGTTACCTCGAATTCGAAACCCTGATACTCGATCCGCTCGCCGACTTCCGGCAGGTGCCCGAACTGCTGGGCCAGCAGCCCGCCGACCGTGTCGAACTCCTCGTCACTGAAACTGACGCCGAAATGGGCATTGAAGTCCTCGATCGGCGTCAGACCATGCACCAGCGCACTGCCGTCATCGGCCGGCTCGATGTCGGTCTCGTCCTCGTCGAAGTCGTACTCGTCCTCGATCTCGCCGACGATCTGCTCCAGCACGTCCTCGATGGTGACCAGGCCGGCCACGCCGCCGTACTCGTCGACCACGATCGCCATGTGGTTGCGGGTCTGGCGAAACTCGCGCAGCAGCACGTTCAGGCGCTTGCTCTCGGGCACGAACACGGCCGGGCGCAGCACGTCGCGCAGGTTGAACTGACTGTCCCGGCCGGGCTCCAGATACGCCAGCAGGTCCTTGGCCAGCACGATGCCGACCACCTCGTCGCGGTCATCGCCGATCACCGGGTAGCGCGAATGGCCGTTTGCCTCCACCACCCGTACCAGCGCCGCCAGATCGTCGTCCCGGTGCATCACCACCAGCTGCGAGCGCGGCACCATGATGTCGCGCACCTGGCGCTCGCCGATGGTCAGCACGCCCTCGATCATGCGCAGCGTGCCGGCGTCGAGCACCGCCGCCGCCTCGGCGTCCTTCAGGTGGCGCATCAGCCAGTCGCGGTCGATCGGCTCGCCGAACAGGGCGTGGCTGATGCGCTGCAACAGGCCGTGGTGGCTGTCGCTACTCATTGCGGGGCGAGCGCGCCGAGGTCGCTCAAATAGGGGTCTGGCAGTCCAAGATCGGCCATGATGGCCGTCTCTAGCGCTTCCATGGCCAGGCGCTGGGGCTCCTCGTCGTGACTGTGGCCGGCCAGGTGCAGCAGGCCATGGATCAGCAGATGCGCCAGGCGCTGCTCGAAGGTCTTGCCATATTCGGCGGCTTCCGCCTGCACCACCGGCAGGCACAGCACGATGTCGCCCAGCGGCCGCGGCTCGCCGGGCGGCAGCGGAAAATCGTCGTCGAGCGGAAACGACAGCACGTTGGGCGCGTAGTCCTTGCCGCGGTAGTCGCGATTCAGCTGGCGGGCTTCGCCCTCGTCCACCAGCCGCACCGCCACGTTCACACCGGTCAGGTGCAGCGCCGCCGTCGCCGCCGTCGCCCAGGCGACGAACACCGCGTCGTCCGGGGCCGCCACGGTGCTGGCGCGGTCGATGTCAACTTCGCTGGTCGCCGGGCTCGGCGTGCTGCTCATAGGCGTTGACGATGCGCTCCACCAGCGGATGGCGGACCACGTCGCGGGCGGTGAAGAAATTGAATGAAATGCCCTCGACGCCCTGCAGCACGCCCAGCACGTGCTTCAGGCCGGACGGCTTGCCGGGCGGCAGGTCGATCTGCGTCACATCGCCGGTGATGACCGCAGTCGATCCAAAGCCGATGCGCGTCAGGAACATCTTCATCTGCTCGGGCGTGGTGTTCTGCGCCTCGTCCAGGATGATGAAGGCCTCGTTCAGCGTACGCCCGCGCATGTAGGCCAGCGGGGCGATCTCGATCACGTGGCGCTCGATCAGCTTGCCGACGCGCTCGAAGGTCAGCATCTCGTACAGGGCGTCGTAGATCGGGCGCAGGTACGGGTCGACCTTCTGCGCCAGGTCGCCGGGCAAAAAGCCGAGCTTCTCGCCCGCCTCGACTGCTGGGCGCACCAGCACCAGCCGCTGCACTTGTTCTTCGAGCAGGGCCTGCACGGCGCAGGCGACGGCAAGATAAGTCTTGCCGGTGCCGGCCGGGCCGATGGCGAAATTGATGTCGTGGTTCTGGATGCTGCGCAGGTACTCGCCCTGGCTGCGGCCGCGGGCGCGCACCTGCAGGCGCCGGCCGACCGCCACGATGGGCTCGTCGTCGCCCGCATGACCGCCGCGCACCAGCAGGTGCACCTTGGCCGCCGACAGCTCCTCGCTGCTGGCCGTCTCGGCGTAGATGGTCTGCAGGGCCTGACGGGCGCCGGCCACCGGATCGGCGGCGCCGCTGATGGCGAAAGAGTGACCGTGGCGGCGGATCGCCACCCCGAAGTGGCGCTCCACCTGCCCGATGTGGGCGTCGAGCGGCCCGCACATACGGGCCAGGCGGGCGTTGTCGCCCGGTTCCAGGGTGACTTCCGCCACCGCGGCGTCGGCCGTCAAACCAACAGGAACCGTCATGCAGCGTGGCGGGAGCCGCTCAGCTCGCCGCGCAGGGTGTGCACCGAAACCGCCGTGATCTTCAAATCCACCAACTGACCCACGAGCTGCTCACTGGCCAAAAAGTTTACCACCCGATTGTTACCGATCCTGCCAAACAGCCGGCCCTGACCGCGCTTGGCCGGGCCTTCCACCAGCACCGTCTGCACGCTGCCGACCAGGGTTTCCACGTAAGCCTGCGACTGCCGCTCGATCAACGCCTGCAGCCGCGCCAGGCGTTCCTTCTTGATCGCCAGCGGCGTGTCGTCCGGCAGCGCCGCCGCCGGCGTGCCGGGCCGGGCGCTATAGATGAAGCTGTAGGCCTCGTCGAAGCCGGCTGCCTCGACCATGGCCAGCGTGGCGGCAAAGTCGTCCTCGGTCTCGCCCGGAAAGCCGACGATGATGTCGGTGGTCAGACTCAGGCCGGGCCGCGCCGCCCGCACGCGGCGGATTTTTTCCAGGTACTCGTCCGCCGTATGGCCGCGCTTCATGGCCCGCAGGATGCGGTCCGAGCCGCTTTGCACCGGCAGGTGCAGGTGCGGGGCGAGCTTGGGCACCTCGGCATAGGCCGCCACCAGCGTGTCCGTGAACTCCACCGGATGCGAGGTGGTGAAGCGGATGCGCGCGATGCCGTCGATCTGCGCCACCTGGCGTATCAGTTCGGCCAGGTCCGCCACCCCGCCGCGCGGCGTGGCGCCGCGGTAGGCGTTCACGTTCTGGCCCAGCAGCGTCACCTCGCGCACGCCCTGCTCGGCGTAGACCGCGACCTCGGTCAGCACGTCCAGCAGCGGGCGGCTGAATTCCTCGCCGCGCGTGTACGGCACCACGCAGAAGCTGCAGTACTTCGAGCAGCCCTCCATGGCCGACACGAACGCGGTCGGGCCGTTCGCCCGCGGCAGCGGCAGATGATCGAACTTCTCGATCTCGGGAAAGCTCACGTCCACCGCCGCCTGGCGACCCTGCGCCTGATTCAGCAGCAGCGGCAAACGATGGATGGTCTGCGGCCCGAAGATCAGGTCCACATACGGCGCCCGCTCACGCAGCCGGTCGCCTTCCTGGCTGGCCACGCAGCCGCCGACGCCGATCACCAGCTCCGGACGGTAGCGCTTGAAGTCGTGCCACCAGGCGCCCAGCTCCGAGAACACCTTCTCTTGCGCCTTCTCGCGGATCGAACAGGTATTCAGCAGCAGCACGTCGGCCTGCGCCGGGTCGTCGGTGGACTCGAGACCATGCGACTGCGCAAGCACATCGGCGATGCGCTGCGAGTCGTACACGTTCATCTGACAGCCGAGGGTCTTGACGTGCAGTTTGCGGGGCGTGGTCATGGGCGGGGAAACGGCCGGAAACAGCCTGACAGCGGTATACAAGGCCGCCTATCATAACGACTTCCCCCTGCCCTGCCCGTGACTTCCATGCAGTTCGACCGCCCCTTCGACGTGATCGTGGTCGGCGCCGGCCACGCCGGTGTCGAGGCCGCGCTGGCGGCTGCCCGCAGCGGCGCCGCGACCCTGCTGCTGACCCAGAACCTGGAAACCATCGGCCAGATGTCCTGCAACCCGGCCATCGGCGGCATCGGCAAGAGCCACCTGGTGCGCGAGATCGATGCGCTGGGCGGCGCCATGGCGCTGGCCGCCGATCGCGCCGGCATCCAGTTCCGGGTGCTGAACCGCAGCAAGGGCCCGGCGGTGCGCGCCACCCGCGCCCAGGCCGACCGGGCGCTGTACCGCCAGACCGTGCGCGGCATGGTCGAGGCGCAGCCGAACCTGAGTCTTTTCCAGCAGAACGTCGAGGACCTGATCGTCGAGGACGGCCGCGTGCGCGGCGTGCTCACGCAGATGGGCCTGAGTTTCAGCGCCCGCGCGGTGGTGCTGACCACCGGCACCTTCCTGGGCGGCGTCATCCACGTCGGCGAGCAGCATTACGGCGGCGGCCGGGCCGGTGATGCGCCGGCCATCGCGCTGGCGCGGCGCCTGCGCGAGCTCGGCCTGCCGGTCGGGCGCCTTAAAACCGGCACGCCGCCACGCCTGGACGGGCGCAGCATCGACTACTCGCGCCTGCAGGAACAGCCGGGCGACACGCCAACGCCGGTGTTCTCGTACCTGGGCAGCGCCCGGCTGCACCCGCGCCAGGTCAGCTGCCACCTGACCTACACCAGCGAGCGCACGCACGACATCATCCGCGCCAACCTGCACCGCTCGCCCATGTACGCCGGCGCCATCGAGGGCGTCGGGCCGCGCTACTGCCCGTCCATCGAGGACAAGGTGGTGCGCTTTGCCGACAAGACCGCGCACCAGATTTTCGTCGAACCGGAGGGCCTGGACACCTGCGAGGTGTACCCGAACGGCATCTCCACCAGCCTGCCGTTCGACGTGCAGCTGGCGCTGGTGCGCTCCATCGCCGGCTTCGAGCACGCGCACATCCTGCGCCCCGGCTACGCCATCGAGTACGACTTCTTCGACCCGCGCGCGCTGCAGCCGTGGCTGGAGACCCAGGCGCTTGGCGACCTGTTCTTCGCCGGCCAGATCAACGGCACCACCGGCTACGAGGAAGCCGCCGCGCAGGGCCTGATCGCCGGCCTGAACGCGGCGCGCCGGGCGCGGGATCTGGAACCCTGGTGGCCGCGCCGGGACGAGGCCTACATCGGCGTGCTGATCGACGACCTGACCACCCGCGGCACGCGCGAGCCGTACCGCATGTTCACCTCGCGGGCCGAGTACCGCCTGTGGCTGCGCGAGGACAACGCCGACCAGCGCCTGACCGAAACCGGCCGGGCGCTCGGCCTGGTGGACGACGTGCGCTGGGCGCATTTTTGCCGCAAGCAGGACGTCATCGCCGCCGAAAAAGCGCGCCTCGGCGCCATCCTGCTGCGCCCGGAGCGGCTCGACGAAGCCGACCTGGCGCTGCTGGGCGGCCCGCTGTCGCGCGAGAGCACGGCGCTCGACCTGCTGCGCCGTCCGACCATCGACTACCCCACCCTGCACCGCCTGCCGGGCGTGGGCGAGCCGCATGCGGATGCCGAGGCCACCGCCCAGCTCGAAATCGACCTCAAGTACGACGGCTACCTCGGTCGCCAGCGGGCCGAGATCGAACGTCAGCGCCACGCCGAAACCACCGCCCTGGCGGCCGATCTGGACTACGCCGCCATCCGCGGCCTGTCGCACGAGGTGCGCCAGAAACTCGCCGCCGCCCGGCCCGCCACCATCGGCCAGGCCAGCCGCGTGCCGGGCGTCACGCCGGCCGCCATCTCGCTGCTGCTGGTGCACCTGAAACGCCGCAACCGTCCGTCCGTCGATGCCGCCTGAGGCGGCGCCCGGCGACTGGGATCAGGCGCGCAGGCAGCTCGACCAGGGCCTGGTCGCTTTAAATCTTGACCTGCCGGCCGCCAGCCGGGATCAGCTGATCGCCCTGCTGCGCCTGCTCGCGCAGTGGAATCGCAGCTTCAACCTCACCGCCCTGCGCACGCCGGCCGACATGGTGGCAGGCCACCTGCTGGACAGCCTGGCGGTGCTGGCGCACCTGCCGCCGGGGCGGCTGCTGGATGTGGGCACCGGCGCCGGCTTTCCCGGCCTGCCGCTGGCCATAGCCCGGCCGGACACGGCGCACGTGCTGCTCGACAGCCACCTCAAGAAGACCCGCTTCGTGCAGCATGCGGCCTTGACGCTGGACCTGCATAACGTCGAAGTGGTCCAGCAGCGCGCCGAGCAATACCAGCCGGACCCGCCGTTCCCGGTGGTGATCGCACGGGCATTCGCTCCCCTGCCTCGCCTGCTGCGCCTGATCGGCGACCTGTGCGCGCCCGGCGGCCGTGTACTGGCGCTCAAGGGACCGGCTGTCGAAACGGAACTGACCGACCTGCCGGCCCAGTTCGAGCACATCGACACGCTGACCCTGCCCGCCGTGACCGGCCGTGACCGGCGCACGCTGGTCGTGCTGGCGCGGCGGGCGGTCGGGTAAAGTGTCGCCGCCGCGCAGTTCCTGAACCCAAATCCATGCCACGCATCATCGCCATCGCCAACCAGAAAGGCGGGGTCGGCAAGACCACCACCACCGTCAATCTGGCGGCGAGTCTCGCCCGCGCGCGCCAGCGGGTGCTGCTGATCGACCTGGACCCACAGGGCAACGCCACCACCGGCAGCGGCATCGACAAACGCGCCGCCAGCCCCGCCACGCTGGAAGTGCTGACCGGCGAGGCGACCCTGGCCGATGCGCGCCAGACCGTGCCGGCCGGCTTCGACGTGCTGCCGGCCAACGCCGACCTGACCGCCGCCAAGGTGCTGCTGCTGCAGATCGAGCGGCGCGAGTTCCGCCTGCGCGACGCGCTCGGCCCGATCCGCGACGAATACCACTACGTGCTGATCGACTGCCCGCCGGCGCTCGACATGCTGACCGTGAACGCGCTGACCGCCGCCGGCTCCGTGCTGATCCCCATGCAGTGCGAGTACTACGCGCTGGAGGGCCTGTCCGACCTGCTCGACACCATCAACGACATCGCGAGCAGCGCCAACCCCGGCCTGCACGTGGAAGGCGTCCTGCGCAGCATGTTCGACCCGCGCAGCCGCCTGTCGCGCGACGTGTCCGAACAGTTGCAAAGCCACTTCGGCGAGCGCCTGTACCGCACCGTGATTCCGCGCAACGTGCGCCTGGCCGAGGCGCCCAGCCACGGCCTGCCAGTGCTCGACTACGACCGCAGCTGCGTCGGCAGCACGGCCTTTCTCACCCTGGCCGGCGAAATGCTGCGCCGGCATCACCTGAAGGCCAGCTGATGAGCCAGAAACGGGGACTTGGCCGTGGCCTGGAAGCGCTGCTCAGCAGCGCCGCGCCGGCCAGCAACAGCGAACGGCTGGTGCGCCTGCCGATCGAGCAGATCGAACGCGGCCGCTACCAGCCGCGCCGCCACATCGGCGAGGAAGAACTCGCCGCCCTGGCCGACTCCATCCGCGCCCAGGGCGTGGTGCAGCCGGTGGTGGTGCGCATGATCGGCGAACAGCGCTACGAACTGATCGCCGGCGAACGGCGCTGGCGGGCCTCGCAACTGGCCGGCCTGCACGAACTGCCGGCCATCGTGCGCGACATTCCCGACGAAGCCGCGGCGGCCGTGGCGCTGATCGAGAACATCCAGCGCCAGGACCTGAACGCCATGGAAGAGGCCGACGCACTCGAACGCCTGACGCGCGAGTTCGGTCTCACCCACGAGCAAGTGGCGCGCGCCGTCGGCCGCTCGCGCGTGGCGGTCAGCAACCTGCTGCGCCTGCGCCAGCTCACGCCGCAGGTGCGCGCGCTGCTCGAAAGCCGCCAGCTGGACATGGGCCACGCCCGCGCCCTGCTGGCGCTGGAAGGCACGGCGCAGATCGAACTGGCGCAGCGGGTGGCAGCGCAGGGCCTGTCAGTGCGCCAGACCGAGCATCTGGTGGCCCGCGAACTGCGCGGCGAGACCACGACGCCCGCCACGAAGCCCGCGCCCAGCGCCGACGTGCGGCACCTGGAGCAGAATCTCGAAGAACGCCTCGGCGCGAAAGTCAGCATCGAACACGGCCGCCGCGGTGGCCGGCTGGTGATCCGCTACTCCAGCCTGGACGAGCTGGACGGGATACTGGGGCATATCAAGTAATTGGCCACCCGGCGCAATGATAGACGATGGGTTACTACTGCGCGCCGCCACGGCAGGCAGGGGCGCTACATCAACCCCGTCCCACGGGCGCTAGGCTGGCCACAGGAAACGTAACATCGGCTGCAATAGGGCGATATTTTCGGTAACGGGTCCGGCAATTTGAGCTAGTCAGGGAGCCTCTGAAATGAACGAATGGGCCGCCGACGGCGGCAAATTTGCTGCTATCGTTCTCACTTTCATAGTCGTTGGCCTCTCGTATATTATCGGCTGGTTTTTGCGTACGTTGATCGCGCCACCCGGACCACCAACAACGCCGACAGAGCTCGGCCGCTCATGGGCGGGCTGGGTGGTTCTCATGTCATCCATAGCTCTTTTATACAAATTCTTTATCACGTTCGAGCTTTTTTCGCTTTTTGGATGGTTTCTTGGCACAAGCGTGTTGGGAATATCGACCTTTGCAGTTGGTTGGGGTTATGGAAAATTTTTTAAGTTTTCCAATCAACCCACACCATTACCGAATGCCCCACCCAGCGGCGAACATCTTGCTGCGGACGACTCTATAAACGCAAGTGACCATGCCCCAGCTGACGAGTTGACTTGGCTCTCTGGCGAGCAATTGGCCTTGTGTGAAACCTTTATTGGAAAGAAAGGCCTGCGCTATTATCTTCCACGATTCGAGAAATTTGCTCAGCAAAAGCCCAAGCTCACACCCACCTTCGATTCATTTTCTATCTACGAGTACACCGCCAAGTTCTTCAAGCCCAGCTGGAACTGGTCTGCGTTTTTATTTACCTACGGTTGGGCGATTTATCGGAAATTGTATGGATGGTCCATTGTACTTTTCTTGACTTCGGCTTTTTGCTTTATGGCAATGACAGAAGGAGCGGCGGGACTTGGATTTATTTCTCTGATTGCCGTACATATCGCCTCCGGCATATACGCTAACGCCGCATACTACTCCAAGGCTAAAGAGATAGTCGTAGCAGCTGCACGGACTACCGGATCAAACAAGCAAGGTCGTTCAGAGGTCGGCGATAAGGGTGGCGTCAACCTTTTAGGCGGTTGGGTGGCGGCCGGCCAGGTATTTGTGGGTATCTCGGCCATCTTGATGGCTCTTGTCGCTTATGACCAACAAGTATCTATAACAGGAAGCTCGCTAGGCCAGGCCCCTCTGCCGAGTTCCAGTGAGGTGGTGGATACACCGAAAATGGTAGAAGCGCCACCGGCTGCACCTGTTGAACAGTTACAGAAAGCGCCTGCCTTGAAAGCGGGATGGGCGCCCGTTTATTATGCCCCCGATCATACCGTCTACGTAGATTTGGGAAGTCAGAGATCAAACGACAGCTCCGCGACAATCAAGGTGCTTATCGATTATGATATTGTGCAAGAAGAAGCCGGAAACCTCTATCTCTCGTCTGTAGGACACCACCAAGTTGATTGCGGAAATCACGCCATAAGGCAAGTATTCTTTGCCCTGTATTCCAGCCACATGGGTGATGGCGCTCCTATTTGGTCCGACTCGTTGAATCAAACATTTCAACCCATCGTGCCGCGCTCCCTTGGCGAAGCGATATTTATATCGGTGTGCCATACGTAAATTCGCAAATGGTTCAATCGTGTAGGTTGGGCTGACGCAGGAAGCCCAACAGATTCAACCCTCGTCCGAAAAACACGCTTGCGAAGCCTACGCGTTTTGCATCCCACCCAAGCATCACGCACAGAAAGCGCTCCGTCGGGCAGGTTGCAGGCGGCAACCCTTATGCTGCGGTATTATCCGTGTAACCGATGTTGGGCTTCCTGCGTCAGCCCAACCTACCGGACTTTGCGCAGTCCCTCTCGACTGACGGTTTATGTTTCGGGGGGTAGCCCAATTTTTTTCCTTATAAAGGCCTGAACCTTGGCAGCCTTTTCATATTCGGTTGTGTTTGAAAATAGAATTAGATTTTTTGCTGCTTCTTCTGGAGCCCATTTTTTAAGTTTGAGATAGTAGCGATACCAACATGGCAGGCATTGAGTTGCCGCAAATAGTTGAGCCGATGCCTTACGATTAGCAAGTACGCGCTCGTGATATAGATTTTGCATTTCATCATTAAGCTCGACGGCATTTACCACTTGCGCGTAGTAAATGAAATCCATTAGCACTTGATTTCTAACATCGTTAAATCGCAGGATCGGTTGGATATGAAAAATCGAGAGCCAATAACCCAATGCACCGGCAGCAATACCGATCAAGGCTGTTAATAGATTTATATCCATGTGCATGCGCAATCTGCCCGAGAAACATAACGCCTGAATTAAGCCGCGCCGCGAAGCGGTGTCGGCTTGTATGAATTGTTAGACCAACCACCCTATTTACTTGATCCAGCCCGCGCAATAAGCGTAGCGCATTGCGGCGCATATCCAAGTCTTCCAACACTCAACTTACCGCCCTCCCGCCACAAAAGCCCCAGCCGGATCAAGCTCCGCCTTGAGCCGCCGCTCGATGGCCGCCTGCGCCGCCGACGCCGGCTGAAACACGCCGCCGCTTCGATCCCCGCGACAGATTTACGTGGCGTGGCCATGCGCGGCGGCTGTCGCCCAGACCTGTGCCAGTGGTGCCAGGCTGCGCAACCAGTTCATATAGACTGGGCTCCTGCGACTGGAGAGAAGAAATCGACGTTTTCGGTATCAGTCCGTTACATCGCTGATATCGTTGGCGCGAAAGTCGGGCGGCATGTTCGATTGGGCGCAATAGCGGGCGCTGCGCTCCCAGCCGTCTGCGCTCTTGGATGTGAATGCCGCATCGCCCTCGAGCGTGTAGGTCGTGACGCTGGTTTCCGGCGAAGCATTGTCCTGCAAATCCCCGCAGGCTTCGGTGACGCGGTAGGTGTTCGGCCCCGTTTGCTCGATGTTCTTGAACTCGCAGAAGTCACGCGCACCGCCGATGCCCTCGCGGCGGAGCAGCATGACCGTCGCGTTTGAGGCTTGGCCGCAGGGCGTATCGCTGGCGACGTAATAGCCGCGCTTGAGCGGCAGCGCGGCGATCGTGGCCGCTTGTGCGGTGGCAGGCGCGGTTTCCGGCGCAGCCGGTGCGGCGGCTTGGTTTGCGGTGCCGGTATCGGCTTGTGCGGCAGCAGCGGAAGCGTCCGGCGCGCTTCCGGTTTCCGTTTCTGCCGCGCCCTCTGTGGCGGCGGCATTCTCCGCCGTCGCGGCATTCTGGCCGCACGCGGCAAGCCCCGCCGCGAACAGCAGCGCCACAACGAGGAAACGGGCTTTGTTCATGATGCCTCCACGCGTAAAAGTCCTTTCTGGTGCGGCTAACGTAGCAAAGGCCAGGCCCGCGTAGGCGTAACAAGCGTAGGGCCTTGCGCCGTTTTGCCGAGTGTTCCAAAGCTCAACGTGCCGCCCTACCGCCACCGAAAACGCCATCCAAATCAAGCTCCGCTCTGAGCCGCCGCTCGATGGCCGCCTGCGCCGCCGAGACCGGCTGGAACACGCCACCGCTGCGATCCCCGCCGCGCATCAGCGTGGCGTGGCCATGCGCGGCGGCGGCTTTCGCCCAGACCTGCGCCGGTGGTGCCGGGCTGCGCAGCCAGCGCTGGGCGCCGCCCCAGTCGAGCAACCAGTCGCCGGGCAAGTCGAGCGGCGGTGTGGCCGGCGGCAGGGACACGCGCCACAGCGGCGCGTCGCCCGCGAAGAAGGGCAGTTCGAGATTGCGTAGCGCCTGCCAGAAGGCGGCGCCGGCCGGCAGTTCCTCGCCGCCAATCTGCTGGCGCGCGGCGTTGACGCCATCGGCGGTGCCCGACAGGCGCAGGCACACCCGTCCGTCGTCCACGCACAGGCCGGACAGCGGCCAGGGCCGGCGCTGCCAGTCGATCATCGCCTGCAGCGGATCGGCGGGTTCCAGCACCAGCGTGAGTTCCGTTTCCGGCACCGGCAGCACGCGCAGCGAGGCTTCGAGCAGCACGCCAAAGGCGCCGAGCGAGCCGGCGTACAGGCGTGCCAGGTCGTAGCCGGCGACGTTCTTGATGGTCTCGCCGCCGTAGCGCACCGATTCGCCGCGGCCGTTGATGGCCCGCACGCCGAGCACGAAGTCGCGCGCCGCGCCCGCCCACGGCCGGCGCGGGCCGGAAAGACCCGCCGCGATGGCGCCGCCCAGCGTGCCGCGACCGCCGAACTGCGGCGGCTCGAAGCCGAGCATCTGCCCCTGCGCGGCCAGCACGGCGTCGATCTCTGCCAGCGGCGTGCCGGCGCGGGCGGTGATGACCAGATCCCCCGGCTCGTAACTGAGCACGCCGCGGTGGCCCGTGATGTGGAGCGCCTCGCCGGCGCGCGGGTTGCCATAAAACGCCTTGCTGCCGTGGCCGTGGGCGCGCAGCGGCTGGCGCGTTTCGATGGCGCGCCGCACGGCGCCGACAAGCGCCTCGGTGTGATCCTGGTCCATGCTCAAAACCGATCCAGTTCCGGGTGCGGCAGGTGGCCGTGGTGCACGTGGCTGCCGCGCAGCTCGGCGCAGCGGGTCAGCGTCGGGATGGCCTTGCCGGGGTTGAGCAGGCCCGAAGGATCGAAGGCCCGCTTGACGGCGAAGTAGTCCTCCAGCACCGGGTCGGCGAACTGCCGGCAGGCCTTGTCGATCTTCTCGGCGCCGATGCCGTGCTCGCCGGTGATGGTGCCGCCCACGGCCAGGCATTCGTCCAGGATGCGGCTGGCGAGTTTTTCGGTGCGCTCCACCTGCTCGGGCACGCCGCCGTCGTACAGGATCAGTGGGTGCAGGTTGCCGTCGCCGGCATGAAACGCCGTCGCCACGCGCTGGCCGTACTCCTCGGCCAGCTCGCCGATGCGGCGCAGGATGCCGGACAGGTGCCGGCGCGGCACGGTGGCATCGACGATGTAGAAATCCGGCGACACGCGGCCCATGGCCGGAAACGCGCCCTTGCGCCCGGCCCACAGGCGCGTGCGCTCGTCCGCATCGCGCGCCAGGCGCAGGTCGTAGCCGCCACAGGCACGCATCAGTGCCTGCACGCGTTCGAGCTGGGCCTCGACCTCCGCCGTGGCGCCGTCGAGTTCGCACAGCAGCAGCGCCGCGGCATCCACCGGCAGGCCCATCTGGATGTAGCCCTCGACCACCTCGATGGCCACCTGGTCCATCATTTCGAGCCCGGCCGGCACCACGCCGGCGGCGACGATGTCCATCACCGCCCGCCCGGCGCGCTCCAGGTCCGGAAACGCCGCCTGCAGCAGCACGATGGATTCGGGCAGCGGCAGCAGTTTCAGGCGCGCCTCCACCACCACGCCGAGCATGCCCTCGGAACCGGTGACCAGCGCCAACAGGTCGTAACCGGGGCCATCCAGGCCGCCGCTGCCCAGGGTCAGCAGATCGCCGTCCATGGTGACCAGCGTCACTTCGAGCAGGTTGTGGGTGGTCAGGCCGTACTTGACGCAGTGCACGCCGCCCGAGTTCTCGGCGATGTTGCCGCCGATGCTGGAGGCGAACTGCGAGGACGGGTCCGGCGCGTAGAACAACCCATGCGGCGCGGCTGCCTCGGACACGGCCAGGTTGCGCACGCCCGGCTGCACGCGGGCGATGCGGTTGTCGGGGTCGATTTCCAGGATGCGGTCAAAGCGCGTCATGGACAGCAGGATGCCGTCCGTGCGCGGCAGCGCGCCGGCCGACAGCCCGGTCCCGGCGCCGCGCGGCACCACCGGCACGCCGTGCTCCTTGCACAGCCGCAGCAGCGCCTGCACCTGCTGCACCGTCTCCGGCAACGCCACCGCCAGCGGCAGGGCGCGGTAGTTCGAAAGCGCGTCGCACTCGTAGACGCGGCGCTCGGCCTCGGCCGTCAGCAGGCCGTCCGCCGGCAGTACGCGGCGCAGCGCCGCCAGCAGGCCGGCGTGATCCGCGGTTCGGGATTCAGTGACGTGCATGGCCCCTCCAGATGGCAGCAATGGTAGCCGCTGCGTCCAAAGGACAGGTCGGCGCCGCGGATTGGCTTATAGTTCTGCGCCGCAAAGAAGCCGCCCAAGCCGCCGAACATGTCCCGCAACACCGCCATCCTGCTCGTTACCTGTCCCGACCAGCGCGGCCTCGTCGCCGCCGTCGCGGACTTCCTGTACCGCCACGGCGCCAACATCCTGCACGCCGACCAGCACGTGGACATCGCCGCCGGGCTGTTTTTCATGCGCGTGGAATGGTCGCTGGCCGGCTTCGACATGTCGGCCGCCGACTTCACCACCGCCTTTACGCCGCTGGCCGAAAAGCATGCCCTGCACTGGCGGCTGGAAGAATCCGACCGGCGCCAGCGGGTGGCCATCTTCGCCTCCCGCTACGACCACTGCCTGGCCGACCTGCTGTACCGCCACCGCGCCGGCGAACTGTACTGCGACATTCCGCTGGTGATCAGCAACCACGAGGACACGCGCCAGCTGGTCGAGTTCTACGACGTGCCGTTTCACCTGATCGAGGTGACCCCGGAAGGCAAGACCGATGCCGAGGCGGCGCAGCTGGCCCTGCTCGAACAGAACGCCGTGGATCTGATCGTGCTGGCGCGCTACATGCAGATTCTGGGGCCGCGCTTCGTGGCCCGTTACCCGGCGCGCATCATCAACATCCACCACTCCTTCCTGCCGGCCTTCCTGGGCGCCCGCCCCTACCACCGGGCCTTCGAGCGCGGCGTCAAGATCATCGGCGCCACCAGTCACTACGTCACCGACACCCTGGACGAGGGGCCGATCATCGAACAGGACGTGATCCGCGTGTCGCACCGCGACCAGGTCGAAAACCTGATCCAGAAAGGCCGCGACGTGGAGAAGATGGTCCTCTCGCGCGCCGTGCGCTGGCACCTGGAACACCGCATCCTGGCCTACGGCAACAAGACCGTGGTGTTCGACTGAGCCGTCGCTCGGCGCTCGCTCAAAGCCTGGACGCCATTTGGCGCGCACAACTGCCGCCACCTACAATCCAAACGGTCGGTCGGTGCCGGTGACGGCGTCCGTCGGCGCACCACGCCATCCGCATCCACACACTGCGCGAGGAGAATCCGCATGAGCAAGGGGGTCATTTTTGTTTCCACGGACTGGATTTCGGACGTGCTGGCCGACGCACTCGGCACGCTCGACTGCGAAATCATCCGCGGCCCGGCGGCCACCGGCCCGGGTTTCACCGTCTACAACCCGGCCGACTATGAGCGGCTGTTCGGTCGCACCGACGTGATCGTGGCCAGCCCCATCACCAAGATCGACCGCTCGATCATGGAAGCCGCGCCGCGCCTGCGGGCCATCATGTCGCCGGTGATCGGGGTCGAGAGCATCGACGTCGACGCCGCCACCGAGCTTGGCATCATCGTCGGCCACGGCGCCACGCCGGAGAACTTCTTAGGCATGTCCGAGGCGACCGTGCTGTTCATCGCGGCGCTGGCCATGCAGCTGCCGTTCAAGCAGCGCCTGCTGGCGGAAAACGCACCCCGGCCGCGCGAGCTCACGGCCCGCAGCGTGCGCGGCCGCACCATCGGTCTGGTCGGCATGGGCCGCATCGCGCGCGGCGTGGTCGACCGCCTGCAGGGCTGGGAAACCGAGATCCTCTACTTCGACCCCTACGTGCCGCAGGACAAGGCGCCGGCCGGCACCAAGAAGGTGGAGCTTGACGAGCTGCTGAAGCGCTCGGACTTCGTCAGCCTGCACGTGACGGTGACCGACCAGACGCGGGCCATGATCGGCGAGCGCGAGCTGCGCCTGATGAAGCCGACGGCGTACCTGGTCAACACCGCCCGCGGCGCGGCGCTGGACGAAGCCGCCGTGTACAAGGTGCTCAAGGAAGGCGCGATCGCCGGCGCGGCACTGGATGCCTTCGTCGAGGAACCGCTGCCGATGAGCAGCCCGCTGCGCGAGTTCGTGGGCTCAGACAACGTGATCCTGACGCCGCACATCATCGGCCACTCCTACGATGTGATGGCCTCGCTGCCGGTGGCTGCAAAGGCCAACGTCGAGCGCGTGCTGCGCGGCGAGCCGCCGCTGTACACCAAGAACCCCGAGGCCATCGAGCGCTGGAAGGCGCGCCTGGCCAAGATCGGTTGACAGTAATCCGTTGATTGCTCGATGCCCCCGGCCGCACGTGCCGGGGGCATGCTTTCCTTGAGCGATGGCCGTTTCTGGCACACTCGCCGCGCATGTCCGCCCGCCTCACCGTTCATTTCTCCGGCGTCCCGGCCGCTCATCTGGCCGCCGTGTCCGGTCTCACGCCCGTTGCCACGCCGGCGGGCGATTCCGCCGCCGACGCCTGCGCCCTGTTCGGCCTGAGCGGCCCCGATCTGCCGCTGGCGGCCATCACCTACACCCACGATTTCAGCACGTCGCCGCCGGCCTGGTGTGCACGCCTGGACCCGGTGTGCCTGATGCCGTCCGGCGCCACGCTGCGCCTGATTGAACTCACCCAGACGCCGCTTTCGGAAGCGGACGCCCGCGAGCTGTTCGACCGGGTCAGCGAAGCCGGCGTGATTCCCGGCGTGCAGTGGCGGTTTGGCGCGCCGCAGCGCTGGTATGTGGAGAGTACCGATACGCCGGATGTCCGGACCTGCCCGCCCGACAGCCTGCCCGGTGGGGATGTGGCCGCCGGCCAGCCGCGCGGCACACACGCGCCCCGCTGGCAGGGCTGGCTGAACGAGCTGCAGATGCTGCTGTTCGATGCCGCGCCAAATCTGGCCCGCGAGGCGCGCGACCTGCCGCCGGCCAACGGCCTGTGGCTGTGGGGCGGCGGAATGACGCCTGTCCTCCCGCCGGCGCCCTTCGATACCGTGTGGACCGATCAAGCCCTCATCGGCGGGCTTGCCCGCCTGGCCGGGTGCGCGCCGCAGGCGGCGCCAGAATCGGTCACCGAGTGGCTCGATGCCCTGCCCGCAGGTCACGCGCTGCTCGGGCTGGCGGCCGACGCGGCGGCACCGGAACGCGCCGCGCACTGGCTCGATGCCTTGCAGGCCGCGCTCGACGGCGGACGACTGGAAGCCATCACGCTGCATGCGGGCGGCGCACGCTTTCACTTGCAGCGGCGCAGCCTGCTGGCGCGGCTGCGCCGTGGCCTGCGCCGCCGCGCACTGCGGTGAAACTCGGGCAGACGATCCGGCGCCGTCCGACGCCGCCGGCGCAGCAGGTCGCCGCGCTCGAAGCCCGCCTCGGCTGCCCGGTGCTGGCACGGGTCTATGCCACGCGCGGCGTGGTCGCGGACGAGATCGGCTATGCCACCGAGCGCCTGTTGCCGCCCCATTCGCTGCTCGGCATCGATGCGGCAACCCGGCTCGCGGCGCGGGTGCTGACCGGCGGTGGACGGCTGCTGGTGGCGGCCGATTACGACGCCGACGGCGCCACCGGCTGCGCGCTGGCGGTGCGCGGCCTGCGCGCGCTGGGCGCCGCAGCGGTCGATTACCTGGTGCCGAGCCGCTTTACCACCGGCTACGGCCTGTCGCTCGAGGTCGCCGAAGCCGCCCTCGCCCGCCGGCCGGACCTGCTCATCACAGTCGACAACGGCATCGCCAGCCTGGACGGCATCGCCCGCCTGCGCGCCGCCGGCGTGCCGGTGATCGTCACCGACCACCACCTGCCGGGCGAACGGCTGCCGCCGGCCGACGCCATCGTCAATCCACGCCTGCCGGGCGATGGCTTTGCGAGCAAGCATCTGGCCGGCGTGGGGGTGATGTTCTACCTGCTGCTGGCACTGCGGGCCCGGCTGCGCGCGGACGGCTGGTTCGGCGGCGGGCGGCCCGAACCGAATCTGGCCCGCCTGCTCGACCTGGTGGCGCTGGGCACGGTGGCCGACGTGGTGCCGCTCGACTACAACAACCGCCTGCTGGTGGCGCAGGGCCTGGCCAGACTCAACGCCGGCGGCGGCCAGCCCGGCGTGCGCGCGCTGCTGAGCCTTGCGCCGCAGCGCACGCAGGTGACTGCGGGCGATCTGGCCTTTCGCGCCGGGCCGCGCCTGAACGCCGCCGGGCGCATGGACGACATGAGCCTGGGGATCGAATGCCTGTTGACCGACGACCCAAGCGCCGCGGCTGACATGGCGGCCCAGCTCGACGCGCTGAACCAGGACCGCCGCGCCGTGGAGGCGCAGATGCAGGCCCAGGCCACGGCGCTGACCCGCGCCCTGCCCGACCCGCTGCCGGCGGCGCTGTGCCTGCACGACGCCGACTGGCACCCGGGCGTGATCGGCATCATCGCAGCGCGCCTGCGCGAGCGTCACGGCCGCCCGGCGGTCGCCTTCGCACCGGCCGAAGACGGCCGCTGGCGCGGCTCGGCCCGCTCGCTGCCCGGCGTGCACATACGCGATGCATTGGCCGCGGTGGCGGCACGCCAGCCGGGACTGATCGAAAAATTCGGCGGTCATGCGATGGCGGCCGGCCTGACGCTGGCGGGCGAACATCTGCCCGCCTTTGCGGCGGCGCTGGCGGATGCGGTGCTCGAACAAACCGGCGGGGTTCTGCCCGAGGACGCCCTGCTCAGCGACGGCGCGCTCGACCCGGCGCTGCTGACGCTGGACCTGGCCGAACGCCTGCACGGCGCCGGACCGTGGGGCCAGGGCTTTGCGGCGCCGCTGTTCGACGATGAATTCGAGCTGCGCGAGGCGCGCATGGTGGGCGCCGATCACCTGCGCCTGCTGCTGGCGCCGCCGGCCGGCGGCGAGGCAGTTGCGGCCATCGCCTGGCGCGCAGCGGCGCTGCGCGAGCAGCTGGGATCGCACCTGCGCGTGGCCTACCGACCGCAGGTCAACGCCTGGCGGGGCGAGCGCCAGTTGCAGTTGCTGGTGGAGGGGCTGGCGCCGGTGTGAGGCCTCCGGTCCGGCGGCGTTTGGTCAGGACCCACCCGGTGTGCTCGCCGCAGATTCGCGGCTGAAGCCGCAGCGGTTCTCGATGTGGGAGGCCGCCCTCGGGCCGAATTGCTCGAATTGGAAGATTCGCGGCGGGGGCGCCGCTCCCACGGGGACGCCGCCCGCAGCCCCTGCCTTCAGGGGCTCGTTAGTTCGGGCCCGAGGCCGTGTTCAGACCGCCGCCACTCGCAGCAGCCGCTGGCGATAGGCGTAGTACAGCGCCGGTACCACGATCATGGTCAGCCCGGTCGAGAACAGCGTGCCGAATATGACGCTGATGGCCAGACCCTGGAACACCGGGTCCAGCAGCATCACGGTGGCGCCCAGGATGTTGGTCAGCGAGGTCAGCACGATCGGGCGCAGGCGCAGCGCGCAGGCCGTGCGCATGGCCTCGCGCAGGGTCATGCCCTGCGCCTCGGCGTCGCGGCCGAACTCGATGATCAGCAGCGAGGCGCGCACCACCATGCCGACCAGGGCGATGATGCCGACCATCGAGGCGCCCGAGAATTCGGCCCCCATGATCAGGTGCCCCGGAAACACGCCGATGAAGGCCAGCGGCAGCGCCGCCAGCGCCACCAGCGGGATCGCGAACGAGCGGTAGTACGCCACCAGCATCAGGTACACCACGCAGATCGCCAGCAGCAGCGCGTAGGTCATGTCGCGGTAGGCGTCGAGCATCATGCGCGTCTCGCCTTCCCACAGCATGTTGGTGCCGCGGATGGTGTCCGGCGGTTCGTCGTAAAGACCCAGGTTGCCGACCCGCAGCGGCTGGCCCTGGCTGCCTTCGACGGCTGCCAGCCGCTGGTTCAAGCCGAGCACCGCGTAAAGACCGGCGCCGGTCAGGTACTCGCTGCCGACGAAGATTACCCGCTCGTTGTCCTTGTGCAGGATCGGCTCGTCCTCGCGATCCGCCACCACGTGCACCAGTTCCGACAGCGGCACGATCTGGCCGGCGGCGTTGCTCAGCTGAATGCGGTCCAGGTCCTGCGGGCGCAGCTCGTCGCGGCGCGGCACCTGGATGCGGATCGGCACCACGTTGCGCTCGTCCGGCAGGTGCACGCGCCCGACCGCGACGCCCTCGAACAGCACCTGCAGCACGTCCGCGATCTGCCGACTGGACACGCCCGACAGGGCGGCCTTTTCCTCGTCCACCACCACGCGGTGGCGGTGCACCGGCTCGGTGACCGAATCGAACACCTCGGCCACGCCGGCCGTGGCCTCGAACTGCGTGAGCACATCCGCCGCCACGCGACGCATGTCGTCCTGATCGGTGCCGTACACCTCGGCCAGCACCTTGGCGCGGCTGGGCGGCCCCGGCGGATCGTCAAAGGTACGGATCACGCTGCCCGGATAGCGCTGGCTCACCGCGTGCAGGCGCGGGCGCAGCTCGGCCACGATGTCGAGCGAGGTGCGCGCCCGCTGCCGGCGGTGGATCAGGTTGACGCGCACCTCGGCCTGGTACGGCGCGTACCGATTCAGGCTGCCGCGCAGCAGGTTCGACAGGTCCGTGACCCCCGGCTGGGCCAGCGCCACCAGGTAGTTGCTGACCTCGGGCGTGGCACGCAGCTCGCGCCCGACCTCGCGCACCAGCGCGTCGGTCTGCTCGACGCTGGCGTTCTCCGGCAGGTCGACGAAGATGTTGAAGGTGTTGACGTCGTCCTTGGGCAGGAAGGTCATCAGCAGGCCCAGCAGCGACTTCTCGCCGACCGGCCCGGACGGGCGCAGGTACTGCCAGGCCGGCATCAGGGCGCTGAGCGCAATCAGCCCGACCATGGCCACATACAGCGCGCGGCGCGCCAGCGGCCGGTCCAGCAGCAGGCACAGCACCCGATCGTAGGCGCCGTAGGCCTGCGCACTGTGGGCCTGAAAATCACCGAGCAGGGGCTTGGGCCGCAGCCACCGGCGCGCCGCCCAGGGCGTGACCACATAGGCGAACAGCAGCGAGGTGAACATCGCCGTCGGCAGGTTGAACACGATCGGGAAGAAAAACTCCCCCGGCATGCCGCTGACCACGATCATGGCCGCGAATACCGCCATCATCGAAAAGGTGGCGAAATTGGTGGCGTTGCCGATCTCGGCCACCGCCAGCACGGCCATCGCCCGCCGGTCGCCGGCCGGATTGTCGGTGTAGTGGCGGTAGATGTTCTCCACCACCACGATGGCGTCGTCCACCAGCGAGCCGAGCGCCAGGATCAGCGCGAACAGCGCCACACGGTTGATGGTGACCCCGGCAAAGCCGTCGGCCATGACCACGGTGAGCATCACCAGCGGCACCACCAGCATCACCATCAGGCCCTCGCGCCAGCCCAGCGTCAGCAACAGCGTCCCGACCACCGCCAGGATGGCGACTGCCAGATGTTCGACCAGCGTGTTGACGGCGTCGTCGGCCTTGTCGCCGTCGTTGCGCGTGGTCACCACCTGCACGCTGGCGGGCACGAACTGGCGCTGCATGCGCAGCACGCGCTCCTGGACCTGCTGGCCGATGCGCACGGCGTTCTGGCCGGACTTCTTGGCCACGGCGATGGTCACTGCCGGCAGTTCCTGGCCACCCAGCGCTGCAAAACGCGGATCCGCCGCACCGAAGGCCAGCCGGGCCATGCTGTGGCGGTCCTGCGGCGGGCCGTCGATGATTTCCGCGACGTCTTCAAGGTAGATCAGCCGGCCCTTGCTCTCGCCCACCACCAGGTGCCGCAGGTCTTCCAGCGACGCCAGCTGGTTGTCCAGATACACACCGGCCCGTTCGCCGCGCTCGGTGATGTCGCCCACCGGGCGCGCCAGGTTGGACGCCGCCAGGCGCGCCAGGCCCTGATCCAGGGTGATGCCGAAGGCCTGCATGCGCTCGGGCTCCACCTCCACCCGCAGCTCGCGATCACGCCCGCCATAGACCTGCACGATCGACACCCCGCGCACACTGCGCAGGCGTTCGGCCATGCGGTCGGCCACGCGTTTCAGGGCATGGTCGTCATACTCGGCCGAGGCCAGGGTAATGGTGACCACCGGCACGTCGTCGGCGTCGATCGGCGTGACGGTCGGCGCACCGGCCTGCGGCGGCAGGCGCGGGCGCAGTTGCTCGACCTTGTCGTAGACGCGCACCAGAGCCGCTTCCTTGGGCACGCCCACGTCGAACTCGACCTGCACCGAGGCCAGGGAGTTGCTGGCCGTGCCATAGGTGTGCTTCACGTCCGGCATTTCGGACAACGCCGCTTCCAGCGGCGTCAGCAGCAGGCGTTCGACCTCCTGCGCACTGGCACCGGGCAGCGCCACGCTGACCTGCGCGGCCGGCACCAGGATCTGTGGGTTCTCCTCACGCGGGGTCAGCAGCAGGGCCAGCGTGCCGAACAGGGACACGCCCAGGATCACCAGCGGCGTGAGCTTCGAATCGACAAAAAAGCTGGCCAGACGGCCAGCGACGTTGAAGCGCGGATCGCTCATTGCGCGGCAGGCGTGCTGACCGCCAGGCGATCCCCGTCACGCAGGTCGGCCGGCGGGTTCAGCACCAGCCGGTCGCCGTCCACAAGGCCGGCCGTGACCTCCACCCGCCCGTCGATCTGTCGACGGGTGCGCAGCCAGCGAAACTCGACCCGACCGTCCGCCGCCACCCGGAACACGCCCGAAAGACCACCGCGCTCGGTCAGCGCCGCCTGCGGCACGGTCAGGGGCTGATCTTCACCCACGTGGAACTGGGCGCGCCCGAACATGCCCGGCAGCAGCCCGGCGGCAATCGGCAGACTGACCTTGACCTCGTAGCGCCGGGTGGCTGGATCGGCTGACGGCACCACCCGCAACAGACGCCCTTCGTAGGCCTGCGGCGCGGCGTCGAGTTTCACGCGCACCGGCTGCGCCGGGTCGAGCTGCGTGACGCGGCTCTCGGCGACGTAGGTCTGGAACACCAGCGTGTTCCGGGCCTCGATTTCCAGAATGGGCACGCCCGGCGTGGCCAGATCACCGGCCTCGCGCAGCCGCGCGACCACCACGCCGTCGACCGGGCTGATGATGCTGGTGTAGGCCCGCTGGGCATTGGCGGTTTCGAGTGCCGCCTGGGCCTCGGCCAGGCGCGCCTGCGCCACCTGGCGCCGCACTTGCGCCTTGCGCAGGGTGTCCATCGGCACGGCGCCGGTCTTGGTCAGGGCGGTGAACTTGTCCACGTCCACCCGTGCATCGGCCAGATCGGCCTGCGCCGAGGCGAGCGCCGCGGCCGCCCGCCGCACCGCACCCTCCACGTCGGACGGGTCGATTTCAACCACCACCTGGCCCTCGCGGACCAGGTCCCCTTCCCGCACTGCGAGCTTGCGGATGAAGCCGCTGATGCGCGACGACAGCTGCACGCGCTCATCGGCAATCACGCTGCCGGGGGCCGTGTAATAGCGCGGCACCGTGCTGACGCCGGCGGTGGCCAGTTCAAGATCGTTGCGGCTGCGCGGCGCTGACGATGGAGTCGAATCGCCGCAGGCTGCCAGCAGCAGCGGTAACAGCACAAACAGCAGCGGGCGGCCAATCCCTGGCCGGCGGAGCATTACTTCGGATCCTTGCGCATACCGTGCAGGGCCAGGTCCGTGACGTGATCGATGATCGCCTGACGCAGATCGTCCGGCGTGTCGGAGGGCATCAGATAGCGCCGTACCGGCTCCAGGGTGTAGTGCCCGATGGTCAGTGCCAACGCAGAGCTCGCCAGGAACGAGGGCCGGTAGTTGCCGGGCGGCAGGTCGCGTCCCACGCGCATGATTTCCCGGAACGGTTCGGCGAATACCCGGGTTGCCAGGTATTCGAGCCGCTTCTCGTCCCGCTCCAGCAGCTCGCGCCGCAACATGGGCAGGAACAATTCGTCGCCGTGGATGGCGTCGACCAGCACTTCCACCACCCGGCGCACCTTGTCCTCGAACGTCGTCAGGCCCTTGAGGGCCTCGCCCATGCGGCCGATGCGGCGCCGGAAGGTGTACTCCAGCACTTCCAGATACAGCTGGTCCTTGTCGGTGAAGTGGTGATACAGCGCCGCCGGCGTGATGCCGCAGGCCTTGGCCAGGTCGCGCATGGAGGTGGCCGCGTAGCCACCGGCGGCGAACAGCGGCGCCGTTTTTTCCAGGATGTCTTCCTTGCTCAGGCGACGGATGAGCTTGTCTGTTGCAGGCGGCATTGGTTTTTTATTCCTGAATGAACGTTAGGCGCGGCTGCGCATGATACTGATCCGTGCCGTAAACGCCAGTCCGGCGCCGCATCATTTAGCAACAGTCAGGCCAGATTCGCCGGCTCCAACCGGTCACTCGCTGGTCGAGGCTGCTTCACGCCGCTGCGCACGCCTCGCGAGCAGCTTGGCCACCAGCAACCCCAGCTCAAACAAAAGCCACACCGGCACCGCCAGGATGGTTTGCGAGAACACGTCCGGCGGCGTCAGCAGCATGCCGACGATGAACGCGCCGACGATCACGTACGGCCGTCCCTTGCGCAAGGTAGCGATGTCGACGAAGCCCAGCGACACCAGCAGAACCACGATCACCGGCACCTCGAAGGCAACCCCGAAGGCCAGGAACAGCGTCAGCACGAAATCCAGGTAACTGGTCACATCGGTCATTACCAGCACGCCGGCTGGCGCTGCGGCGGCAAAGAAGCCGAAGATGATCGGGAACACCACGAAATACGCGAACGCCATGCCCAGATAAAACAGCAGCACACTGCTGATCAGCATGGGCAAGGCCAGGGCCCGTTCGCGCAGGTACAGGCCCGGCGCGACAAAGGCCCAGGCCTGGTGCAGCACCAGTGGCATGGCCAGATAGACCGCCAGCATCATCGCGAACTTGAACGGCGCCAGAAACGGCGCCGCAACGCCGGTGGCGATCATCGAGGCGCCTTCCGGCAGGCGCTGCATCAGCGGCTGCGCAAGCGTCGTGTACAGCGGGTTGGCGAACGGCATCAGCGAGAACATCAGCACCACGATGATCACCGCCGACCGCAGCAGCCGGGTGCGCAGCTCCAGCAGATGCGACATCAGGGACTGCTGGGGTGCTTCCTCAGGTTCCATCGCTGGCGGCACTCGTTTTGTTGGATTCAGGGCTTTGGGTCGGTGCCGACGAATCCACCTGCGCGCTGGCCGCAGCTGCCAGTTCCGTACCGGCCTCCACCACGTCCTTGTGCAGCGCCTCGACGGGCTCTGCCAACCGCCGGGCCTCTTCGCGCAGGGTCTGGCGCAGTTCCTCGGCCTTCAGCTCGCGGTCGACCTCAGCCGTAAAACGCTGCACGGTCGCGCGCAAGCGGCCCATCCACAGGCCGGCCGTGCGGGCTGCCTGCGGCAAGCGTTCCGGGCCCAGCACCAGCAGGGCGATCACGCCACACAGCAGCAGCTCGCTGAATCCGATGTCGAACACGCTGCCTCAGCCGTCGTGATGCTCGCGCTGCGAGGTGCTGTCGGCGGGGCGCGCCGGCTCGCTGCGGCGGTCGGCCAGGCGCTCGGCCTCGCGCGTCGCCTCGTCCTTCTCGCCTTCCTTCATGGCATTGCGAAAGCCCTTGATGGCGCCGCCCAGATCCCCGCCCAGGCTGCGCAGGCGCTTGCCGCCGAACAGCACCAGCACGATCGCCAGAATGATCAGCAGTCGCAGCGGCGTGATGCCTTCCAGGCCCATGGCCCTATCCTCCAAGTTGGGTGAATCATTGATCCTGCCGCTCGAACCGGCTATCGGACGCTCAGGGCACGCCGCGGCTGGCCTTCTCGTCCAGTCCCGAGCGCCCGAAGCGCCGCTCCAGTTCCGCCAGCACGTCGTCGACCGACAGATTCTGCGCCACCAGCACGACCATCGTGTGAAACCACAGATCGGCCGCCTCGGCGACGATGCGCTCGGGCACCCCATCCTTGCCGGCCATGACCAGCTCGGTGGCTTCCTCGCCGATTTTCTTCAGCATGCCGTCGGCGCCACCGGCCAGCAGCCTGGCGACGTAAGAGCTTTCGGGCGCCGCGCCGCGGCGCGCTTCCAGCACCGCCTGCAGGCGGGCAAGCACGTCACTCATGGCCGCTTGCGCCCGGATAAATGGCGTCTGGGCTGCGCAGCACCGGCTCGTCGGCGAGCCACTCGCCGTCGGCGAGGCGCAAAAAAAAGCACCGCTCGCGGCCGGTATGACAGGCGATGCCGCCCCGTTGTTCCACGGTCAGCAACACGGTGTCGCCGTCGCAGTCCAGGCGCAGCTCGCGCACGATTTGCGTGTGTCCGGAGGTCTCGCCCTTGCGCCACAGCCGCCCGCGCGAGCGCGACCAATACACGGCAACGCCCTCGGCCACGGTGGCGGCCAGCGCCTCGCGGTTCATCCACGCCATCATCAGCACCCGGCCGCTGCCGGCGTCCTGGGCGATGGCCGGCACCAGACCCCGTTCGTCCCAGCGCACGGCGTCCAGAAAATCAGGCATCGGCCAGCGCCGGATCGTCACGGCGCACCACCACGCCGGCCGCTGCCAGGCGCGCCTTGGCCTGGTCGATGCTGTAGTCGCCGAAATGAAAGATGCTGGCCGCCAGCACCGCGTCGGCATGCCCCAGCAGCACGCCGTCGCGCAGGTGATCCAGATTGCCAACGCCGCCGGAGGCGATCACCGGCACCGGCACGGCGTCGCTCACGCGGCGCGTGAGTTCCAGGTCAAAGCCCTCGCGGGTGCCGTCGCGGTCCATGCTGGTCAGCAGCAGCTCGCCGGCGCCGAGCGCCACCATGCGCTGCGCCCACTCGATGGCATCGAGGCCGGTGGCGCGCCGCCCGCCGTGGGTGAACACCTCCCAGCGCTGCGGCCCGACCTGCTTGGCGTCGATGGCGACCACGATGCACTGGCTGCCGAACTGCTGCGCCGCCTCGGCCACCAGCTGCGGCCGCTGCACGGCGGCAGTGTTGATCGACACCTTGTCGGCGCCGGCCACCAGCAGGCGGCGGATGTCCTCGACGCTGCGTACGCCACCGCCGACCGTGAAGGGGATGAACACCTGCTCGGCGACCGCTTCCACCACGTGCAGCAGCGTGTCGCGGTCGTCCGCGCTGGCGGTGATGTCCAGGAACACCAGTTCGTCGGCGCCGGCCTCGCTGTAGCGCTTGCCGGTTTCCACCGGGTCACCGGCGTCGCGCAGTTCGACGAAGCGCACGCCCTTGACGACGCGCCCGTGGTCGACGTCCAGACACGGAATGATGCGCTTGGCGAGCACGCCCTAGCCGCCCAGTTCCACGACGCGCCGCAGCGCCGTCGGCAGGTCGAGGCTGCCCTCGTACAGGGCGCGGCCGATCACCACACCGGACACGCCCTCGCCGGCGACGGCGCACAGGGCCTCGATGTCGGCCAGATCCGTCACGCCACCGGAGGCAATCACCGGCACCGTCACGGCGCGCGCCAGCTCGACCACGCCGTCCACGTTGACGCCGCGCAGCATGCCGTCGCGACCGATGTCGGTATAGATGATGGCTTCCACGCCGTCGCGCTCGAAATGCTGGGCCATGTCGATCACGCCGTGCTGCGACAGCTTGGACCAGCCGTCGATGGCTACCTTGCCGTCGCGGGCGTCCAGCCCCACGATGATATGGCCCGGGTACTCGGTGCAGGCATCGCCCACGAAGTGCGGCACGTTGACCGCCTGCGTGCCCAGGATCACGTAGCGCACGCCGGCGTCCAGATAGGCCTCGATGGTGTCCTCGTCGCGGATGCCGCCGCCGACCTGCACGTCCACGCCGGCGACTGCGGCCGTGATCGCGGCGATGACCTTGGCGTTGACCGGCCGGCCCGCCACGGCGCCATCCAGGTCCACCACGTGCACGCGCGTGGCACCCTGCTCCACCCAGCGGCGGGCCACGGCGACCGGGTCGTCGTCGAACACCGTCACGTCATCCATGTGCCCCTGGCGCAGGCGCACGCACTTGCCGCCCTTCAGGTCGATGGCGGGTATCAGCAGCATCAGTCCTCTCCTCGGGTAGTGCCGTCCCAGCTCACGAAGTTGGCCAGCAGACGCAGGCCCGCGTGATGACTCTTTTCCGGATGAAACTGTGTCGCCAGCAGGTTGCCGCGCGCCAGCGCGCAGGCGAACGCCGTGCTGCCGTGCTGGCTGCGCCCAAGCACGAGTGCCTCATCCGCGGGGCACACGTAGTAACTGTGCACGAAGTAAAACCACGCGCCATCCGGGATGCCGGCCAGCACGGGATGCGATTTCGTGAAGCCGACCTGATTCCAGCCCATGTGCGGCACCTTGCGCCGTTCGCCGCCCGGCAGCAACTCGCCGTCCGCGAAGCGCGCCACGCGCCCGGCAACCAGACCCAGGCCGGGCACGCCGCCGTCTTCCTCGCTGAACTCCAGCAGCGCCTGCAGGCCAAGACAGATGCCCAGGAACGGCTTGGTCAAGGCCGCCTCGCGCACCGCATCCGCCAGGCCGCTATCGGCCAGGCGCACCACGCAGGCGCCGATCGCGCCCTGGCCGGGAAACACCACCCGCGCCGCGTTGCGGATCACGGCCGGATCGGCACTGACCTGCACGCGGGCACCGACGTGCTCCAGCGCCTTGGCCACCGACCGCAGGTTGCCCATGCCAAAGTCGATGACGACGGTGTCGTTCATGGCGCGTCAGGAAAATCGACCGGTTGCTGTCAAAGGCTGCCCTTGGTCGACGGCACACTGCCGGCGGCCCGCGGATCGATGGCCAATGCCGTGCGCAGTGCCCGGCCGAAGGCCTTGAACACGGTCTCGGCGATGTGGTGCGCGTTGCCGCCGCGCAGGCAGTCGATGTGCAGCGTCACCAGCGCATGGTTGACGAAGCCCTGGAAGAACTCGCGCAGCAGGTCGACGTCGAAGTCCCCGACCCGGGCCCGTGGATAGTCCACCGCGTAGACCAGCCCCGGCCGGCCGGAACAGTCCAGCACCACCCGTGACAGCGCCTCGTCGAGCGGCACGTAGGCGTGGCCGTAGCGGGTGATGCCGGCGCAGTCGCCCAGCGCCTGCTGCACGGCCTGGCCGAAGGTGATGCCAATGTCTTCCACCGTGTGGTGGGCGTCGATGTGCAGGTCGCCGGTGGCCTCGACCGTGATGTCGAGCGCGCCGTGGCGGGCCACCTGTTCGAGCATGTGGTCCAGGAAAGGCAAGCCGCTGGCCAGCTTCGAGGCGCCGCTGCCGTCCAGATTCACCTGAACCCGGATGTCGGTCTCGCGGGTGGTGCGCCGGATGTCGGCGCTGCGCTGGCTGTTCATACCGTACCGGTCAAATGCGCCCGCAGGGCGGCAAGCAGGGCCTCGTTCTCGGCCGCCGTGCCGACCGTCACCCGCAGGCAATCGGTCAGCAGTGGATGGCCGCCGTGGACGTTCTTGACCAGTATACCGGCCTGTTGCAGCGCCCCGTGCGTGGCCGGCGCCTGGCCGGGCGGCAGACGCAGCAGGATGAAATTGGCGTCGCTTGGATAAACCGTGACGCCCGGCAGGGCTTTCAGTGCCTGCAACAGGCGTTGGCGCTGCTCGCAGATGCGCGCCGCCTCGGCGGCCAGCCGGTCCGCGTGCGCCAGCGCGAACCGCGCCGACCGCTGCGTCAGGGTGTTGATGTTGTAGGGCAGCCGGGCCTTGTCGAACTGTGCCAGCCAGTCCGGGTGGCCGATCAGATAGCCCAGCCGCAAGCCGGCCAGGCCCACCTTCGATAGCGTGCGCAGTACCAGCAGATGATCGAATTCCAGCAGCCAGGGCAACACGCTGCGCCCGGCGAACGGGAAGTAGGCCTCGTCCACCACCACCAGGCCGGGCGCGGCGCCGATCAGCGCGCGCAGGTCGGCCGGGGCGAACAGCCCGGCGGTGGGATTGTTCGGACAGGCCAGATAAATCAGGGCCGGCCGGTGGCGGTCGATGGCCGCCCGCATCGCCGGCAGGTCCAGACCGAAATCCGCCCGCAGCGGCACGTCGATCACGTCCAGGCCCGCCACGCGCGCGATCAGCGAGTACATCGAGAAGGTCGGCGTGGGCAGCAACACGCTGGCGCCAGGCCGCGCCAGACACAGGTCGATCAGCTGAATCAGCTCGTCCGAACCGTTGCCCAGCAGCAGTCCGCGACCTGGCGGCACGCCGGCCTGGCGGGCCAGCGCCTGCGCCAGTTCGGCCGGGTGCGGCAACGGGTAGCGGTTCAGTTCCACGCCACGCAGGCCGGCCAGCCATTCTTCCTCGAGCTCGCCCGGCCACGGGTAGGGATTCTCCATGGCGTCGAGCTTGAGCAGGCCCGCCGCCGGCGGCACGTGATAGGCACTCAGCGCCCGAATTTCAGGCCGCAGCAAGGCGTCGATGCGCGCGGCCGGTGACCCGCTCATGGCCGCTCCAGCCGGCATTCGGCCGAACGCGCGTGGGCGCTCAGACCCTCGCCACGGGCAAGCTCCGCGGCCAGCGGCGCCAGCGCCGCGGCACCGGCGGCGCTCAGGCCAATCAGGCTGCTGCGTTTCTGAAAGTCGTACACGCCCAGCGGCGAGCTGAAGCGCGCCGTGCGCGCCGTCGGCAGCACGTGGTTGGGTCCGGCGCAGTAATCGCCGATGGCTTCCGGCGAGTGGGCGCCCAGAAATATCGCCCCGGCGTGGCGAATGTGCGGCAACAGCGCCTGCGGATCGGCCACCGCCAGCTCCAGGTGCTCGGGCGCCAACGCGCTGGCGAGCGCGGCGGCCTCGGTCAGATCGCGGGTCAGGATCAAGGCTCCGTGCCGGTGCAGCGCGGCCTCGACGATGACGCGCCGCTCAAGACTCGGCAGTAGGGCCGCCATGCGCTCGGCCACGCGGTCCAGATAGGCCGCATCCGGGCACAGCAGAATGGACCGCGCCTGCTCGTCGTGCTCGGCCTGCGCGAACAGGTCATGGGCCAGCCAGTCGGCCGGGGCGCTGCCGTCGGCGACGATCACCACCTCCGACGGGCCGGCGATCATGTCAATGCCGACGGTGCCGAACACCTGCCGCTTGGCGGCCGCCACGTAGCGGTTGCCCGGACCGACGATCTTGTCCACAGCCGGGACGGTCGCCGTGCCGTAGGCCAGCGCCGCCACCGCCTGCGCGCCGCCGATGCGAAACGCCCGATCCACACCGGCAACGTGCGCCGCCGCCAGCACCAGCGGGTTCTCGATACCACCCGGGGTGGGCGACACCATGATGATTTCAGCAACCCCTGCCACCTTGGCCGGAATGACGTTCATCAGCACGCTCGACGGGTACGCCGCCTTGCCGCCCGGCACGTACACACCGACCCGGTCCAGCGGCGTCACCCGCTGGCCGAGCACGCTGCCGTCGGCTTCGCTGTACTGCCAGGATTCCTGGCGCTGGTGCCGGTGGTAAGCGCGCACGCGCTCGGCGGCAGCCAGCAGGGCATCGCGCTGGGCCGGCGTGATGGTCACCACGGCCGCCTCGAGCTGCGCGCGGGGGATTTCGAGTGCGCCGGCGCCGGCGGGAGTCCAGCCGTCGAAACGGCGCGTGCAGTCCAGCAGTGCCTCGTCGCCGTGCTCGCGCACCGCGCTCAGGATCGCCTGTACAGGCGCCTGCACCTCGATGTCGTCCGGCGCGCCGGCCGCCTGCAGTGAGGCGAAGGCAGCCTCGAAACCGGCCGCCCGACTGTCAAGCCGACGCATCGGTCACCTGCCGGGTCAAGGCTTCCAGCGCGCCGATCAGCCGTTCCAGCGCAGGCTGCTTGAGCTTCATCGAGGCCCGGTTCACGACCAGGCGCGAGCTGATGTTGGCGATATGCGCCAGCGGCGCCAGGCCGTTGGCGCGCAGCGTGTTGCCGGTGTCGACCAGGTCCACGATGCAGTCGGCCAGGCCCACCAGCGGCGCCAGCTCCATCGAGCCGTAGAGCTTGATCGGCTCCACCTGCACGCCGCGCTCGGCGTAGTAGCGCTGGGTGATGTTCAGGTACTTGGTGGCCACGCGCAGGCGGCCGGTCGGCAGCGCCACGTCTGCGCGTCCGCACACCATCAGCCGGCAGCGGGCGATACCCAGATCCAGCGGCTCGTAAAGGCCCTCGCCACCGTGCTCGAGCAGCACGTCCTTGCCGGCGATGCCGGCGTCAGCCGCGCCGTAGGCGACGTAGGTCGGCACGTCGGTGGCACGGATGATGATCAGCTGCACGCCGGGGGAGGTCGTATCGACGATCAGCCGCCGCCCGATGTCGCCCACCGGCGCGATCCCCACCCGCGCCAGCAGCGGCAGGGTCTCGTCCAGGATGCGGCCCTTGGAGACCGCGATGCGCAAGCCTTCCATGACGATCTCAGGCCGCGCGGCGGTCCGGCACACGGCGGATGTCGGCACCAAGCTGCGAGAGCTTCTCCTCGATGCACTCGTAGCCGCGGTCGATGTGGTAGATGCGGCTGACCTGCGTCTCGCCGACCGCCACCAGTCCAGCCAGCACCAGCGACGCCGAGGCGCGCAGGTCGGTCGCCATCACCGGCGCCCCGGTCAGGCGCTCGACGCCGCGGATGAAGGCCGTGGAACCTTCCAGGCGCACGTCGGCGCCCATGCGCTGCAGCTCCTGCACATGCATGAAGCGGTTCTCGAAGATGGTCTCGGTCACCGTGGCGGCGCCCTCGGCGATCATGTCCAGCACCATGAACTGCGCCTGCATGTCGGTCGGCATGGCCGGATACGGCGCGGTGCGCAGGCTGACCGCCAACGGCCGGCGGCCCTGCATGTCCAGGCTGATCCAGTCCGGACCGGTGTCGATCCGGGCGCCCGCATCGCGCAGCTTGTGCAGCACGATTTCCAGCAGTTCAGGCCGGGTGTCCTTGAGCTTCACGCGGCCGCCGGTGAGCGCGGCGGCGACCAGGTAGGTGCCGGTCTCGATGCGGTCGGGCACCACCGTGTGGTGGGCGCCGGACAGGCTCTGGCGCCCTTCGATGATCAGCGTGTCGGTACCGGCACCCTGGATGTGGGCGCCCATGGCCGTCAGACACAGCGCCAGATCGCTTATCTCCGGCTCGCGGGCGGCATTCTCGATGATGGTCGTGCCCTCGGCCAGGGCAGCCGCCATCATCAAATTCTCGGTGGCGGTCACCGACACCAGGTCCATGACCAGATGCGCACCGTGCAGGCGCGGCGCCGTGGCCTTGATGTAGCCGTTCTCGACTTTGATCTGGGCACCCATGGCGGCCAGGCCGTCCAGGTGCAGATTGACCGGCCGCTGACCGATGGCACAGCCGCCCGGCAGCGACACCTCCGCGTGCCCGAAGCGCGCCAGCAGCGGCCCCAGCACCAGAATGGAAGCGCGCATGGTCTTGACCAGCTCGTAGGGCGCGAACTGGTTGGTCACGGTGCGCGGGTCGACCTCGATCTGCATCTGCTCGTCCACGGACACGGTGGCACCCATGCGCCCGAGCAGCTCCAGCGTGGTGGTGATGTCATGCAGATGCGGCACGTTGCCGATGGTCATCGGCCCGTCGGCCAGCAGGGTGGCGGCAAGAATCGGCAGGGCCGCGTTCTTGGCGCCCGAAATACGAATTTCGCCGGTCAGGCGCGCGCCGCCCTGAACGATAAGCTTTTCCAAGGTGGATCCTGGCCTGCGCTGCGAGTAGCCGGCACCGGGGCCGGCGCGATGATCAGCCCTTGACGGACTCCAGCAGTTCCTGCAATTCGCCGCTCTCGTAGAGCGCCTGCATGATGTCGCTGCCGCCGATGAACTCGCCGCCGACGTACAGCTGCGGAATGGTCGGCCAGCTGGAGTAGGCCTTGATGCCCTGGCGCACCTCATCGTCCGCCAGCACGTTGACGGTTTCGAACTCGACGCCGCAGGCCTCCAGCATCTGCACCGCCTTGCCGGAGAAGCCGCACTGCGGAAACCGCCGGTCGCCCTTCATGAACAGCACCACCGGCACCGCATTGACGAAGCGGTCGATCTTTTCGAGCACATCCATGGCCATTACCTCGCGTGGGGGAGTGAGGGGCTCAACGCTGTTCCCAGGCGGCGCGCGTGAAGGTGCGCAGCGACAGGGCGTGCACGGCGTCATCGTGCATCTGCCCGGCCAGAGTCTGGTAGACCATCTGATGCTGCTGCACCAGCCGCTTGCCGGCGAAGGCGTCACACACCACCACCGCCTCGAAATGGCGACCGTCGCCGTCGACCAGGGCCAGCGAGTCCGGCAGACCCTTTTCGATCAGTTGCTTGATGGTTGCAGGATCCATGACCGGGAATCTTGGCGTGCAGATCAGAACTGGGGAAGCGCTGGAGCAGCGGCGCCTTCCGGGCCTCAGCCGCGCAGCTTGTAGCCGCGCGAAAGCAGGCGCAGGCACAGTATACACAAGGCGACATTGGCCCCGGCCATGACCGCCACGCTCAGCCACGGCGACACGTCGGAGTGGCCGAAGAAGCCATACCGGAAGCCGTCGATCAGATAGAAAAAGGGATTCGCGCGCGACAGCGCCTGCCAGGCCGGCGGCAGGCTGTGGATGGAATAGAACACGCCGCTCAGGTACGTCAGCGGCAGGATCACGAAATTCTGCACGGTGGCCACCTGGTCGAACTTGTCGGCCCAGATGCCGGCCAGCAGGCCGCAGGTGGCCAGCAGCCCGCCACCGAGCAGACCGAACACGAGCAGCAGCAGCGGATGCGACGCCGTCGTGCCCAGGTAGAAGAACGCCACCACGAAGACGCCAATGCTGACCACCACCGCCCGCACCAGTGCCGCACCCACGAAGGCGAGATAGAACTCCAGATGCGACAGCGGCGCCAGCAGCACGAACACGATGTTGCCGGTGACCTTCGAGAAAATCAGGCTGGACGAGGTGTTGGCAAACGCGTTCTGGATGATGGTCATCATCATCAGACCCGGCACCAGGAACTGCGGATAGCTGACGCCTGGGTACACCTCCACCCGACCGGCCAGCGCGTGCGAGAAGATGAACAGGTACAGCAGCGCGCTGACCACCGGCGCGGTCACGGTCTGCATGAACACGACCGTGAAGCGCTTGACCTCCTTCACGAACAGCGTCCACAGGCCGGGCCAGTTGCCGATCATGCCGCGGCCATCACGCACCGGCGGGCAGGTGATGCCCGGCGGTCAGTTCCAGGAACACCTGCTCCAGCGTCTGCTCCCGGGTGCTGATCTCCAGCACCGACAGCCCGGCCGTGTGCAAGGCCGACAGCACGCGCGACAGGTCGTCCCCGCCGCGCTGCAGGCGCAGCACCAGCCAGCCGTGTTCGCGCGAAACCAGGCAGGCGAGGACTTGCGGCGGCAACTGGGCCGGCTCGCTGGCCAGGCGCAGGTGCACCTGGTACCAGGGATGGCGCCCCAGCAGGCTGCGCTTGTCATCGAGCGCCACCACCGTGCCGTGGCTCATGATGGCGATGCGGTCGCACATCGCCTCGGCCTCTTCGAGGTAATGCGTGGTCAGCACGATGGTCATGCCCTCGTCGTGCAGGCGCTGCGCGAAGGCCCACAGGGTCTGGCGCAGTTCCACGTCGACACCGGCCGTCGGTTCGTCGAGCACCAGCACACGCGGCTTGTGCACCAGCGCCTGGGCAATCAGCACGCGCCGCTTCATGCCGCCGGACAGGTTCCGCATGTTGGTGCCGGCCTTGTCGGCCAGACCCAGCGCCCGCAGCAGCTCGTCGATCCAGGCCCGGTTGCTGCGCGCCACGCCGTAGTAGCCGGCCTGGATGCGCAGGAAATCGCGCACCTCGAAGAATGGGTCGAACACCAGCTCCTGCGGCACCACGCCGATGGCCCGGCGCGCCGCCACGGCATCGCGCTGCACGTCGTGGCCCAGCACGGCGGCGGAACCGGCATCCGGTCGGGTCAGGCCGGCAAGGATGTTGATCAGGGTGGACTTGCCGGCGCCGTTGGGACCCAGCAGGCCGAAGAACTCGCCGGGCTGGATTTCCAGGTCCACGCCGCGCAGGGCATGGACCTGCCCGAAATGCTTGTGCAGCTGTCGGACGGCGATGGCCGCCGTCATGGAGCCGCCAGGCTGGCGTCGATCTGATCCAGTTCGCTCACTTCGGCCAGGCTGCGCAGCGCCGCAGGAACGGCGGTGAATTCGACCTGCACGCCCTTTTGCTGGCCCATGCGCAGCCATTCCACCAGCAGCGCCAGCGCTGCGCTGTCCACCGCGGTGACGCCGGAAAGATCGAAGCTCAGCCGCTGGCGGGGCCGAAACAGCGGCGCGCTGTCCGCCAGGCGCGCGCTCACCGTCGCGAAGGTCAGCGGACCGTCGACCCGCACCCGGCCGTCGGCATCGACGTTCATCGGGCGCCGATCAGGAATTCGCGCTGCGGTTGCGGTCGGCCAGCTGCTTGAGCAGGCCGTCCATGCCGTCGCGCTTGATGATGGCCGAATACTCGGACCGATACGTCACCACCAGGCTGACGTTCTCGATGATCACGTCATACACCTTCCACTCGCCGCTGCGGTTGGTGAGCAGGTAATCCACGCTGACCTTGGGGCCGTCCGGGCGGATGATCTCGGTGCGCACGGTGACCCGATCGGCGCCGGCCGGAGCCTGCGCCGGCAGGTAGTTGAGCTTCTCGCTGTCGTACTGGCGCAGCGCCGTGCCGTAGGTGCGCAGCAGCAGGTCCGAGAATTCGGCGATGAACTGCTCGCGCTGGGCCGGCGTGGCGGTGCGCCAGTGGGCACCCAGCACCCACTGCGCGGTGCGCTCGCGGTCCAGACGCGGGAACACCACGTCGCGAACCAGCTGGAACAGGGCGTGGTCGTCCTGGTAGCGGGCCCGGTCGCTGCGCAGGCTGTCGAGCACCCGCTCGGCGGTCTCGCGCACCACCGCGGTGGGATCATCCGACGCTGTCGTCAGGCACGCAGTGCCGGCCAACAGCAGGCCCAACATCGCCGTTGCAATTCGCTTCACCATCACTTGCCTCCGTCCTTGTCACTCTTGCCGGCCTGCCCGTACAGGAACTGGCCGATCAGCTGCTCGATCACCAGTGCCGACTGGGTGATCTCGATTTCGTCACCGTCCTTGAGCGGGTCCGGCGCGCCGCCCGGATCGAGGCCGACGAATTGTTCGCCAATCAAGCCGGCGGTACGGATCGCCGCCACCGTGTCCTGCGGCAGGTTGTCGTAGCGGGCGGTAATGGCCATCTTGACCACCGCCTTGAATCGTTCGTTGTCGAAATCGATCGCCGCCACGCGCCCGACCCGCACGCCGGCCACCGTGACCGGCGCCCGCACGCGCAGGGTGCCGATGTTGTCGAAGCGTGCCACCAAGGTATAGGCATCACCATCGCGATACTCGGCCAGGTTGCTCGCCCGCACCGACAAAAACGCCAGCGCCGCCAGCCCCAGCGCCACGAACAGACCCACCCACACCTCGACGGTACGCGATTGCATGAAACCGGATTCTCCTCAGGGCTCGCCGAACATCAGCGCGGTGAGCAAAAAGTCTGCGCCCAGCACCGCCAGCGAGGCGGTCACGACGGTGCGCGTGGTGGCGCGACCGACCCCTTCTGCGGTCGGCACGGCATCGTAGCCCTCGAACACCGCAACCCAGGTCACCACGGCACCGAACACCACACTCTTGATGACGCCGTTCAGGATGTCGTCGAAGAAATCGACGCCGCTTTCCATGTGCGACCAGTACGGCGCGGGGTCGAGTCCCAGCAGTTTTACCCCGACCAGGTAGCCACCCAGGATACCGACCGCGCTGAACACCGCCGCCAGCAACGGCAGGCTGATGAAGCCGGCCAGCCAGCGCGGCGCCAGCACGCGCCGGAACGGGTCCACCGCCATCATTTCCAGCGCCGACAGTTGCTCGGTGGCCTTCATCAGGCCGATCTCGGCGGTCAGCGCCGAACCGGCACGGCCGGCGAACAGCAGAGCGCTCAGAACCGGCCCCAGCTCGCGCACCAGCGACAGCGCCACCACGATGCCAAGACTGCTCTCGGAGCCGAAATCGACCAGCGTATTGTAGCCCTGCAGGCCCAGCACCATGCCCACGAACAGACCTGACACCAGGATGATGACCAGCGACAGCACGCCGACGCTGAACACCTGCTTGGCCAGGCGCCGCGGCGCCAGGAACTGCGCCGGCACCGCCGCCAGCAGCGGCAACAGGAACCCGCCGGCCCGCCCCAGGCGCGCCAAACCATCCAGCGTGCGCGCACCCAGCCCTTGCAACGGACCGCTCATGAGGCATCCGCCAGCAGGTCGTCGCGGTACTCGACCGCCGGGTAGTGGAAATGCACCGGGCCGTCGGGCTCGCCGCTCAGGAACTGGTGCACCATCGGTTCGGTCGAGGCCAGCAGATCCTCGGGCTTGCCATGGCCGATCACCTTGCCCTGGGCAATTACGTAGGCGTAATCGGCGATGCGGCAGGTCTCATGGATGTCATGCGACACCACCAGACTGGTCAGGCCAAGCGCCCGGTTCAGGGCGGCGATCAGCCGCGTCAGGATGCCCATGGAAATCGGATCCTGGCCGGTGAACGGTTCGTCGTAGAGGATCAGCATCGGGTCCAGCGCGATGGCCCGGGCCAGCGCCACGCGCCGCGCCATGCCACCGGACAGCTCGCTCGCCATCAGGTGGCGGGCGCCGCGCAGGCCGACCGCCTGCAGCTTCATCAGCACCAGCGAGCGCAGCAGCGTCGGAGGCAGGTCAGTGTGCTCGCGCACCGGGTAGGCCACGTTGTCGAACACATCGAGGTCCGTCAGCAGCGCACCGCTCTGAAACAGCATGCCGATCTGCTTGCGCAGCGCATACAGGTCCGACCTGGACAAGGTGGTCACTTCCTGGCCGGCCACCTTGATGGAGCCGGCCTGCGGCCTGAGCACGCCGCTGATCAGCTTCAGCAGCGTGGTCTTGCCGGTGCCGCTCGGGCCCATCACGGCGGTGATCCTGCCACGCGGGATATCGAGGTCCACCCGGTCGAAGATGACCCGCGCGCCGCGCCGGAAACTGAGGCCCCGGATCTGGATCAGCGGCTCAGCGGCGACACTGTCTTGGTTGTTATTCATGGAGGGGTATGGAGCAAGGGCGGGCAAGTCTCGGTCTTGCCCGCCGACACTGTCAACCGCGTGTCACATGAGCCGCTGCGGCAAGCGCCGGTCAGGAACGATGCGCCGGTGGTGCTTGCCGCGCCCTCAGGAGCCTTCCCTGGATGGAAAACCGAACAAGCCGCGGTTGCGTATCAGTTCGGCCACCACCGGCGGTACCTGCCTGGCCCAGCCGGGCGCATCGGCGCGCAGCGCCGGCAGTACCTGCCGCCAGTCGATGTCGAGCACCGCTTCGTTGGCACCGGCCAGGGCCAGAATCTGTCCACCTTCGTACAGGTGGCGGTAGATGTGGTGCACCGCCGGGTTCGGGTCGAAATTGTCGGCGGTGATCAGAGTGCCGTCGGCAGCCCGCCCTGGATAGACATACATCCATGTCTTGTCGCAAAACAGACGCCCGAAGGCCTCCAGAATCCCCCCTTCCAGGTCGGAGTAGAACGCCGGACTGAAGATGTCGCGCAGATTGTCCAGCCGCGCGACGATGCCGATGCGGCCCTGCGTGTAGCGACGCAGGAACGCCCGCAGACGGAAATAGCGCAGATAGTCGGACACCAGCACGTGGTAGCCGAGTGCGGTGAGCGTGTCGACGCGGGCCAGGAAGTCGGCGTTGTTGACCTGATCGCCGTCCTCCATGACGGTGGCCATGGTCATCTCGGCCACCGGCAGCACGTCCTCGCGCTCGCCACCGGCCTGTGCGGCGAACGCCGCCATGCCGGCCCGGAACATGTCCTCGTGACGGCGGGTCACCGGGCGGAAGTTCGAGCGCACGGCCAGGACGTCCTTGCGGCGCAGCGCCTCGCCGGGCTGCACCACGTGGCCATCCGGGTCGAACATCACCGCCCGCGTGAGCCAGCTGCGGATCAGGTGCAGGTTCAGCAGGCGGTTTTCGCAAGCGGCGAAAGACGGACCGCTGAACTCGATCATGTCGATCTCGATGCGGTCCGAACCGGCGCTGGCACCGCCGGACAGATCATCGGCCAGGCTCTCGATCAGTTTCTCGGGCGAGTCGGCGTAGTTGAAGGCGCCGTAGATGAGGTTCACGCCCAGGATGCCGAGCGCCTCCTGCTGGGCGCGGGCGTCCTCGTCCAGCATGCGCACGTGCAGCACGATGTCGTTGGGCGGGCCGCCCGGCGTGAGCTGCAATCGCAAACCCAGCCAGCCATGGCATTCCGAGCGGTGCTTGTAGCCCTGTGCCGCCACCGTGGCCGCATAGGCAAAGAACGTGGTCTCGCGCTCGCGCCGGCCTTCCAGGCGTTCGATCAGCAGACCGAATTCGTGCTCCAGCATGCGCCCCAGGCGGGCGCGGCTGACGTAACGCCCGCCCGGTGCGCGGCCATAGATGGCGTCCGAGAAGGTCATGTCGTAGGCCGACATGGTCTTGGCCACGGTGCCGGCCGCGCCGCCGGCACGAAAGAAGTAACGCGCCGTTTCCTGGCCGGCGCCGATCTCGACGATGCTGCCGTACTGGGCCGGATGCAGGTTGACCGCCAGCGCCTTCTGCAGGGCGCCCGGCGCTTCCATCAGCAGCGCCGGCGTGGGATGGGCGGCGACCGGGTCCGAGTCGTTCATCTGTACCTCTGTCCGGCCCTGGTGGCTCAGGCCGCCGCCATGAACTGCCGCAGCACGTAGTTCAGGATGCCGCCGTGGCGGTAGTACTCGACCTCGATCGGCGTGTCGATGCCGGCCACTACCGGCACCTCGCGCAGCGCGCCGTCGGCCGCCTGCACGCGCAGCGTGAGCGTCTGGCCGGGCTTGAGGTCATCGGCCAGATCCGGCAGCGAGAACACCTCGTCGCCCTTCAAGCCCAGCGAGGCGGCGCTGTCGCCTTCCTTGAAGCGCAGCGGCAGCACGCCCATGCCGATCAGGTTCGAGCGATGGATGCGCTCGAAGCTTTCCGCCAGCACCGCCCGTACGCCCAGCAGATAGGTCCCCTTGGCCGCCCAGTCGCGCGACGAACCGGCGCCATACAGCTTGCCGGCCAGCACGATCAGCGGCGTGCCGTCGGCCTTGTACCGCATGGCGGCGTCATACACGGACATTTCCTCGTCGGTCGGCAGGTACTTGGTCCAGCCGCCTTCGCGGGGCGCCACCAGCGCGTTCTTGAGGCGGATGTTGGCGAAGGTGCCGCGGGTCATCACCCGGTCGTTGCCGCGGCGCGAGCCGTAGCTGTTCCAGTCGGCCTTCTGCACGCCGTGTTCGAGCAGGTAGCGGGCGGCCGGCGAATTGGCGGCGATGTTGCCGGCCGGCGAGATGTGGTCGGTGGTGACGAAATCGCCCAGCATCAGCAGCGCGCGGGCGTTCCAGACCGGCGCGATGGCCGACGGCTGCTGCGGGAACTGCTCGAAGAACGGCGGCTGCTGGATGTAGGTGGAATCCGCCCGCCAGTTGTACACGGCCGAACCGGTGTCGACGGGGATGGCGTTCCAGTCCGGATTGCTTTGCGCCACGTTGCCGTATTCCTGACGATACAGAGCCGGATCGCTGGCGGCGGTCATGGCCTGCGCCACCTCGGCGCCGCTCGGCCAGATGTCGCGCAGGTACACCGGCTGCCCGTCGCTGCCGGTGCCGATCGGCTCGCGCTCGAAGTCGATGTCCACCCGGCCGGCCAGTGCGTAGGCCACCACCAGCGGCGGCGAGGCCAGGTAATTGGCGCGCGTGTGGGGGCTGACGCGACCCTCGAAGTTGCGGTTGCCGGACAGCACCGCGGCGGCCACCAGGTTGCCGCCGTTGATGGCGTCGACCACCGGTTCGTCCAGCGGGCCCGAGTTGCCGATGCAGGTGGTGCAGCCGTAGCCGACGATGTTGAAGCGCAGCGCATTCAGCGGTTCGAGCAGTCCGGCCTTGGCCAGGTACTCGTTCACCACCCGCGAGCCGGGTGCCAGGCTGGTCTTGACGTAGGCCGGCATGTGCAGGCCACGGGCCACTGCTTTCTTGGCCACCAGGCCGGCACCCACCATCACCGACGGGTTCGAGGTATTGGTGCACGAGGTGATGGCGGCGATGGTCACCGAGCCATGGCGCAGCGTCTCGCCGCTGCCGGCCACCGGCGCGCCGGCGCCAAGCTGGTCGGCCGGCACGCCAAAACCGTCCTTGTCCAGCGGCGCGGCGAGCGCGGCCAGGAAGCTTTCCTTCACCTTGGACAGACTGACCCGGTCGTGCGGGCGTTTGGGGCCGGCCAGGCTCGGCTCGACCGTGCTCATGTCCAGCTCCAGCACGTCGGTGAACTGCGGCTCGGCGCTGTCTGCGGTACGGAACATGCCCTGGGCGCGGTAGTAGCGCTCCACCTCGTCCAAAACCTCGGCCGACCGGCCGGTGTTTTGCAGGTACTTGATCGCCTCGGCATCGACCGGGAAGAAGCCGATCGTGGCGCCGTACTCGGGCGCCATGTTGGCAATGGTGGCCCGATCGGCCAGCGGCAGCACGTCCAGGCCCGGTCCGAAGAACTCGACGAACTTCTCCACCACGCCGAACTTGCGCAGCATCTGCACCAGCGTCAGGGTCAGGTCGGTGGCCGTGACACCCTCGCGCAGCGCCCCGGTCAGGCGCACGCCGACCACCTGCGGCATCTTGATGTAGATCGGCTGACCGAGCATGCAGGCCTCGGCCTCGATGCCGCCCACGCCCCAGCCGACGATGCCCAGGCCGTTGATCATGGTGGTGTGCGAATCGGTGCCGACCAGCGAGTCCGGGTACAGCACGCCCTCCTTGTTACGCAGCACGCCACGGGCAAAGTATTCGAGATTGACCTGATGCACGATGCCGACCGCCGGGGGAATGATGCTCAGCGTCTCGAACGCCGCCTGGCCCCAGCGCAGGAACTCGTAACGCTCCCGGTTGCGCTCGAATTCGAGCCGGATGTTCTGGCCCAGCGCCTGGGCCGAACCGGCAAAGTCCACCTGCACCGAGTGGTCGATCACCAGGTCCACCGGCACCAGCGGCTCGATCTTCTTCGGATCCTTGCCGGCCGCCGCCATGGCGCTGCGCAATGCCGCCAGGTCCACCACGCAGGGCACGCCAGTGAAGTCCTGCAGGATCACTCGCCCCGGAATGAACGGCACCTCGGCATCCGGATCGCCGCGGCCCCAGGCCAGCAGGGCCTCGACGTGGTGCGGCTCGACCGCCGGGTGATCCTGGTGGCGCAACGCCGATTCCAGCAACACCCGCACCGAATACGGCAGGCGGCTTGGGTCGCCGAAGCCCAGTTCGGCCAGCGCCGGCAGGCTGTAATAGGCGGCCGACTCGCCACTGGCGAGGGCAAGCGTGCGGCGGGTAGCGGCGAGCGAGGTCTGACCCATGACGACTCCGAAGATTGACAGGTGACAGCCGGCTGCGAGGCCGGCCGGTCGCGCCGTGGGATAGGCGCGGGCGGGCTAGAATTATAGTCAACCCCGCCTAACATGCCGGCCTTTTTTCGGCACTGCACAAGCCGCCGACTGCTCCCGGAGCCTCATGTCGATCTTCGAACTCACCGCCCTGTCGCCGCTGGATGGGCGTTATCAGGAGAAAACCGCCGCCCTGCGCCCGCTGTGCAGTGAGTACGGCCTGATCCGCTATCGCCTGCGGGTCGAGCTGGCCTGGCTGCGGCTGCTGGCCGACACGCCCGACATCCGCGAGCTGCCGCCCTTCAGCGCGGCCGCGCTGGCGCGCCTGACGGCCATCGAAAACGACTTCGGCGAGGCCGGTGCCGCGCGCGTCAAGGCGCTCGAGAAAGCCACCAATCACGACGTCAAGGCGCTCGAGTACTTCATCCACGAGCAGTTCGAGGGCGATCCGGAGCTGACCGCCGCCAAGGGCTTCGTGCACTTCGCCTGCACCTCCGAGGACATCAACAACCTGGCCTACGCGCTGATGCTGCGCGACACACGGGAGTTGGTGCTGCTGCCGTACCTGGACACCCTGATCGGCGACTTGACCGGGCTCGCCCACGGTGCCGCCGAGGCGCCCATGCTGGCCCGCACCCACGGGCAGCCGGCCACGCCGACCACGCTGGGCAAGGAGCTGGCCAACGTCGTCGCGCGCCTGCGCCGCCAGCGCGACGGCATCGCGGCGGTGCAGATTCTGGGCAAGTTCAACGGCGCGGTCGGCAACTACAACGCCCATTTGGCCGCCTACCCGGACAGCGACTGGCCGGCCCTGGCGCAGCGGCTGGTGAGCGGGCTTGGCCTCGCATTCAACGCCTATACCACGCAGATCGAGCCGCACGACTGGATGGCCGAGCTGTTCGACGCCCTCGCCCGCTGCAACACGATCCTGATCGACCTGTGCCGTGACGTGTGGGGTTACGTGTCGCTGGGCTATTTCCGTCAACAGGTGGTGGCCGGCGAAGTGGGTTCGTCCACCATGCCGCACAAGGTGAACCCGATCGACTTCGAGAACGCCGAGGGCAACCTGGGGCTTGCCAATGCGCTGCTGGAGCACCTGGCGCGCAAGCTGCCGATCTCGCGCTTCCAGCGCGACCTGACCGACTCCACGGTGCTGCGCAACGTGGGCGTGGCGGCCGGCTACACGCTGCTGGCCTGGCAGTCCCTGCACAAGGGCCTGGGCAAGCTGGTGGTCGACACCGCAGCCCTGGCGCGCGATCTGGACCACGCCCACGAGGTGCTGGCCGAGGCCATCCAGACCGCCATGCGCCGCCATGGCGTGGAAAACCCCTACGAGCAACTGAAGGCCCTGACCCGTGGCCAGGCCATCGATGCCGCGACCCTGACCGCCTTCATCGACAACCTTCCGTTGCCACCGGCCGAAAAGGCCCGTCTCGCGGCGCTCAGCCCGGCCACCTATACCGGACTTGCCGCGCGCCTGGCGCGGGACATCTGAACGTGCGCCGCGCCCTCGTCGTCGCCCTGCCCTGCCTGCTGGCCGCCTGCGCAACGACGCCAAAACCTGCGCCGGTGGCGACGCCGACCGCTGCCTGCCCGCCGCCGGTCGCCGCGCCGGCCAAGGTCTATGTACGGATATTCGAAGGCGTACTGACACTGCCGCCCGGTTATGTCTTCGAGGGCAACCAGGTCGGCAGCAAGACGCTGTTTCAGGGCCCGACCGGCGCCGTGCGCATCGGCCCGCGGGCGGAACTCAAATCCGGCTACATGGACTACGCCCGTGCCACCCAAAAATCCCGCGAGCTGCGCTGTGGCCTTGAAATCCTGCGCCACGGTACCGACACGCCGCCGCTGTGGCTGCTGCTGGGCAAAGCCCAGTACGTGCTGGCCTACGACCAGGACCCACAGCGGGTTCCGGCCATGATCGCCGGCTACTGCGCGTCGCTCGCGATCGGCAACCAGACCCCCTGAGTCCACACCCGCGCCCGGGCGCGGCAAACGCTCATGCCAGACAACCGGCCAGCGCCTGGCGCGCTGCGCCGAGCTGGCCGTGCACCTGCCCGACCGGCCGCGCCAGCAGGGCGAGGTGCCGAGGCAGTGGAACGGCTGCCGGCGACAGCGCCGCCAGCGTGGCATTTACCGCATCCGGATCGTTGCAGATCAGCAGGTAATCGCAGCCGGCGTCGAGCGCGCGCCGGGCGCGTTCGACAAAGCCACCAGCCCCGGCGGCGCCGGCCATGCCAAGGTCATCGCTAAACACGGCGCCATCGAAGCCCAGCTCGCCGCGCAGGACCTCCTGCACCCAGCGGCGCGAGAAGCCGGCCGGCTCGGCGTCCACGGCCGGGAACACGACATGCGCCATCATCACCGAGGCCAGACCGTCCGCAATCAGCCGCCGGTAGGGCAGCAGGTCGGCCTCGATGGCGTCGCGGGCACGCCGATCGATCACCTGCGTCAGGTGCGTGTCAGCCGCCACCGCACCGTGACCGGGAAAATGCTTGCCGCAGGCAGCCATGCCGGCCTGGGCCATGCCGGCCATGAAGGCGCCGGCCAGCGCCGCGGCAGCCTGCGGCTGCGCATGAAAGGCCCGGGCGCCGATGATCTCGCTGACGCCATAGTCCAGATCAAGCACCGGCGCAAAGCTCAGGTCGATGCCCAGCGCCAGCAGCTCGGCCGCCATCACCAGCCCGCCGGCGCGCGCCAGCGCGAGGCCTCGCGTTGCGTCCTCAGCGTAGGCCCGGCCATAGGCAGCCGCGGGCGGCAACGGCGTGAAACCGGGGCGCAGGCGCTGCACCCGCCCGCCCTCCTGGTCCACGGCGATCAGCAGCCGCGGCTCACGCAGGGCGTGGATGTCGGCACACAGCGCGCGCAGTTGATCCGCGTCGACGAAGTTGCGCTCGAACAGGATCACGCCGCCGATGGCCGGCTGCAGCAGCAGCTGGGCATCGGCCGGCGCGAGCTGCGGGCCGGGAAGACCGATCACCAGCGGACCGGGGGCGAGCGCTTTGGGCATGGGTGTCCTTGCGAGGTTTGCGTCTGGACCTGGGCAGGCCCGGTGTCGGATGTGAGGGAGGGCCGGCTAGCCGCTGCTGTGATCGTGATCGGCGGCGCCGATGCGCTCGCCCCATTCGGCGGCTTTCGCGACGATGGCGGCCGCATCCAGCGTGCTCAGGCGCCGCTCGTGCAGCAGGCGCCAGCCGGCCACCCACACGTCGGTCACCGCCTCGCGGCCGGCGGCGTAGATCAATTGCGAGACCGGATCGTGCACCGGCTGGCAGTGCGGGGCCGACAGGTCGAGCGCCACCATGTCGGCCGCCTTGCCGGGCACCAGCGAGCCGATTTCCTCATCCAGACCCAGCGCCCTGGCGCCGCCCAGCGTCGCCATGTGCAGCAACGCGGGCGCCGGCGCCGCGGCGGCATCGGCGGAACCCAGCTTGGCCAGCAGGCCGGCGGTTTTCAGCTCCCCCAGCAGGTCCAGATCGTTGTTGCTGGCGGCGCCGTCGGTGCCGATGGCCACGTTCACGCCGGCTGCCAGCAGGGCCGGCAGCGGGCAGGCGCCGGAGGCGAGCTTCATGTTCGATTCCGGGCAGTGGACGATGCTGGCGCCCTGGGCGGCCAGGCTGGCGATCTCGCCGGCCAGCAGCTGCGTGGCGTGCACGCCGATCAGTCGCGGCGACAGCAGGCCCAGCTGGGCCAGCCGTTCCAGCGGCCGCACGCCGTAGCGGGCCTCGCTCTGGGCCACCTCGTGCGCCGTCTCGTGCAGGTGGATGTGCAGCGGCAGGTCGAGTTCTTCCGCCAGCGTGGCGATGCGCCGCAGCGGCTCGTCGCTCACCGTATACGGCGCATGCGGCGCAAATGCGGTACGAATCAGCGCATGGCCGTGCCAGGCGTCGTGCAGGGCGATGCCCTTGCGCAGGTAGTCGTCGGCATCGGCGGCGTAGGCGCTCGGAAAATCGATGGCGATCAGGCCGACCACCGCCCGCATGCCGGCCGCGGCGGCCACCTGCGCCGTCTCCTCGCCAAAGAAGTACATGTCCGAGAAGCAGGTCACGCCGGCCTGCAGCATCTCCGCCACCGCCAGCGCGCTGCCGTCACGCACGAACTGCGGCCCGACGAAGCGCTGCTCGGCCGGCCAGATGTGCTGCTGCAGCCAGGGCATGAGCGGCAAATCGTCGGCCAGGCCGCGCAGCAGCGTCATGGCGGCGTGCGTGTGGGCGTTGACCAGACCGGGAATCAGGGCATGGCGCGGCAGTTCTACCTGGACCCGATCCGCGAACTGTTCGCGCGCCTGCGCACTGGGCAGCACGGCCAGGATGCGCCCGTCCCGAACGACCACGGCGTGATGGTCCAGCACCCGCCCGGCGGGCTCGACCGGAATCACCCAGCGGGCGTGGGCCACGAAACCTGCAGAATCGTTCATCAGCTTGATCCGGAGCGGTAAAAACTGCGTTTGCAGCGTCAAAACGCAGTGCTATAGTGCCGGCGCTCCTCGCAATTGCAAATTCCATGACCCGCAACCGCCCGCCTGTCCGTGCCCTCCCCGCCCGCGCCCCGCGCGGCGCCGGCCCGCGTGCGTCCGCTGCCCTGACCTGCCGGCCGCACGGCCTCCTGCCACTGACGCTGCGACTGCCGTAAGGCAGACACACGCATGCCCTGGCGAGGGCCCCCAGTACGCACACTCACTCAGACAACAAGGCCGCGGCGGCAAGCCTGCGCGGCCGCCCGTTACTGTTCCGGAGACCGGTCGTGAGCAAGGACAAACTGATCATTTTCGACACCACCATGCGCGACGGCGAGCAAAGCCCCGGCGCCGCCATGAGCCGCGAGGACAAGCTGCGCATCGCCCGCGCCCTGGAGCGGCTGAAGGTCGACGTCATCGAGGCCGGCTTCCCGGCCTCCAGCCCCGGCGATTTCGCCTCCGTGAAGGCGGTGGCCGAGATCATCAAGGACGCGCGTGTGTGTGCCCTGGCGCGCACCGGCGATGCCGACATCGACCGCGCCGCGGAGGCCATCAAGCCGGCGGCGGCGCCGCGCATCCACACCTTCATCGCCACCTCGCCGCTGCACATGGAAAAGAAGCTGCGCATGACGCCCGACCAGGTGGTCGAGGCGGCGGTGCGGGCGGTCAAGCGGGCGCGCCAGTACACGGACGACGTTGAGTTCTCGGCCGAGGACGCCGGGCGCTCGGAGATGGAATTCCTGTGCCGCATCTTCGAGGCGGTGATCGACGCCGGTGCCACCACCATCAACGTGCCGGACACGGTCGGCTACAACCTGCCGCAGCAGTTCGGCGAGAAGTTCCGCTACCTGATCGAGAACATCCCCAACTCGGACAAGGCCATCTTCTCGGCCCACTGCCACAACGATCTGGGCCTTGCCGTGGCCAATTCGCTGGCCGCCGTGATGGCCGGCGCCCGGCAAGTGGAATGCGCCGTCAACGGCCTTGGCGAGCGGGCCGGCAACGCGGCGCTGGAGGAGATCGTCATGGCCGTGCGCACGCGCCAGGACCTGTTCCCCTGCGACGTGGGCGTCGACACCCGGCACTTGCTGGCCTGCTCGAAGCTGGTGGCCGCCATCACCGGCTTTCACGTGCAGCCGAACAAGGCCATCGTGGGTCTGAACGCCTTCGCGCACGAGTCCGGCATTCACCAGGACGGCGTGCTCAAGAGCCGCGAGACCTACGAGATCATGCGCGCGCAGGACGTCGGCTGGCAGGACAACCGCCTGACGCTGGGCAAGCTGTCCGGGCGCAACGCCTTCAAGCAGCGCATGACCGCGCTCGGCTTCGAGTTCGCCAGCCAGGAAGAAATGGCCGAAGCCTTTCGGCGCTTCAAGGAGCTGGCCGACAAGAAGCGCGAGATCTTCGACGAGGACCTGATGGCGCTGGTCACGGACATGGACCTGAGCCAGGCCAACGAGCGCATCAAGCTGGTCGGCATGAAGGCCTGTGCCGAGATCGGCGAGACGCCGCAGGCCACCGTATCGCTGGTCGTCGACGGCGAGGAGCGCAGCGCCACCGCCGAAGGCGACGGTTCGGTGGACGCCACCTTCAAGGCCATCGAGGCAATCGTGAATTCCGGCGCGCAGCTGCAGCTGTACTCGGTGCAGAGCATCACCTCCGGCACCGACGCGCAGGGCGAGGTCAGCGTGCGCCTGGCGCGCGACGGCATGGCCGTGAACGGTTCCGGCTCCGATACCGACATCGTGATCGCGTCGGCCAAGGCCTACGTCAACTGCCTGAACCTGGTGCTGGCGGCGCGCTCGCACGCCGCGGCGGGGGTCTGACCGGCGGCAGTCGCACGCGGGCCGGATGCACAGGCGCCCGGCCCGCGCTTTACCTGCCGCCGCATCGGTGCGAGATTTCCGGCGCCTCGAAATCACCCGCCAGGCACGCCTGCCCATGTCCACGCCCGATCCTGCCACGCAGCTCGAAATGTACCGGCGCATGCTGCGCATCCGGCGTTTCGACGAGACCGTCAAGACGCTGTTCGGCCGTGGCCGCATCCCCGGCTCGGTGCACCTGTCGATCGGCCAGGAGGCCGAGGTCGTCGGCGCCTGCATGGCCCTGCGCACTGACGACACCATGGTCGGCAACCACCGCTCGCACGGCCACCCCATCGGCAAGGGCGCGGCGCTGGGTCCGCTGCTGGCGGAGATCCTCGGCAAGGCCACCGGCGTGAACGGCGGCAAGGGCGGCTCAATGCACCTGGCCGATTTTTCGGTCGGCAGCCTGGGCGAGAGCAGCATCGTCGGCTCCGGCCTGCCGGTGGCGGTCGGCGCCGCACTGGGCGCCAAAATGCAGGGCAGCGACCGCGTGTGTTTGTGTTTCTTCGGCGACGGCGCCTCGAACGAGGGCTATTTCCACGAGGCGCTGAACATGGCCAGCGCCTGGCAGGTGCCGGTGGTGTTCCTGTGCGAGAACAACGGCTACGGCGTGACTACCGCGTTCAGCAGCATCAGCCGCGTGCCGGACGTGGCAGCCCGCGCGGCGGCCTACGGGATTCCCGGCCAGATCGTCGACGGCCAGGACGCGCTGGCTGTCCATGCTGCCGTCGCGCAGGCCGTGCAAGGCGCCCGCGACGGCGCCGGTCCCAGCCTGATCGAGGCCAAGACCTACCGCTACCCGCACCACTCCGAAGGTCCGCTGTACGACGCCATCGCCTACCGGGACGCATCGGAACTGGCCGCCTGGCAGGCGCGCGATCCATTGCCGCTGTTCGCCCGGCATCTTGAAGACACCGGCATCGCTGACACGGCAACACTGACCAGCATCGAGCACGCCATCACCGCCGAGGTCGCCGCGGCGCTCGAATTCGCCGAACAAAGCCCCTGGCCGGATCCGGCCGAGGCCCACCGCGGCCTGTACCGCACGCCGATTGCGGGTTTCGACCATGCGTGAACTGACCTTTCTCGAGGCCATCCGCGAGGCGCAGGAGCAGGAGATGGCGCGCGATCCGCGCGTGTTCATCCTGGGCGAGGACGTGTCCTTCAACGTCTACGGCAGCACCGGCGGTCTGGCCGAGCGCTTCGGCCTGGAGCGGGTGCGCGACACGCCGATCAGCGAGGCCGGCTTCACCGGCGTGGCGATCGGCGCGGCGCTGGTCGGCATGCGGCCGATCGTGGATTTCACCATCGCCTCGTTCATGTACCTGGCCATGGACCAGCTGGTCAGCATGGCCGCCAAGACCGCCTACATGTACGGCGGGCAGGCGCACGTACCGGCGGTGTTCCGCGCCGCGCTGTTCTACAACGGCGGCCTGGCGGCGCAGCACTCGGACCGCAACTACGCCATGTTCATGCAGGTGCCTGGCCTGAGGATCGCCGTGCCGAGCACGCCCCACGACGCCAAGGGACTGCTCAAGACCGCCGTGCGCGACGACGATCCGGTGCTCATGTTCGAGGATGGCGCGCTGTGGGGCAGCCGCGGCGAGGTGCCGCAGGACGATTACCTGATCCCGTTCGGGCAGGCGGCCGTGCGCCGCGAGGGCAGCGACCTGACCGTCGTGGCCATCGGCTCGCGCGTGCGCGAGGCACTGACGGCCGCCGACACGCTGGCCCGGGAGGGCATCTCGCTGGAGGTCATCGACCCGCGCACGCTGGTGCCGCTGGACTGCCCGACGATCCTGGCATCAGTCGCGAAAACCGGCCGCGCACTGGTGGTGGACGTGGGCCACAAAAGCTGTGGCGTGGCCAGCGAAATCCTCGCCACCATCGCCGAGGACGGCTTCTGGTCCCTGCGCGCGCCGCTGCGGCGCCTGACCGCGCCGGACATGCAGATACCGTTCTCGCCGGCGCTCGAAAAAGGCTTCTACCCGGACGCGGCGCAGATCGTGGACGCCGCCCGGCGCCTGCTACAGGAATAACAACGTCCGGCCGCTGCGCCGGCCCGGCCATCACTCGCGCGCCGTCGCGCGGGCATTGACCAGGCCGGGACCTGCGCCCGGTCCCAGACCCAGCGACTCCACCGCCACGCCCTGGGCGGCCAGTTCGGCCAACCAGGCCAGCACGCCGTCCGCCGGTGCATCGTTCAGCCACAGCTTGACGCTGCCGTCCGCGGCCGGCTCCAGCCTCGACAGATGCTCGCCCAGACCCGCCGCGCGCAGGCTGGCGTCCAGGCGCACCGGCAGCGGAACGCCGGCTGGCGCGCCCGCCGCCGGTTGCCGGGCGCGCAGCGCCTGCACCTGCGGCGCCAGCTGTTGCAGCCAGGCAAGGTCGGCGCGCAGGCGGGCATTTTCGGCGCGCAGGCGCTCGCGCGCCGCCTGCCACGGCGACCACAGCAGGCCGTAACCGAGCAGCAGCGCCAGCACGGCCGCGGCCAACAGCAGCAAGCGCTGTTCGCGCGGTGCGAGCTGGCGCCAGCGCGCGGTCAGAGCCGGCCAGCGACTCATGGCCCCTCCTGCCGCGCCACAGCGCTGGCGCCGGGCGCCGGGCGCAGTACCAGTCGCGTGCGCACCACGCCGCCTTCGGCCACCGCCATCGGAAGCTCGGCCTTTACCGCGCGCTCGGCCGCGAGGCGGGTTCGCAAGGCCTCCACCGCCGCCACGTCCGGCAGGCCGAATTCCAGCGTCAGGGCACCGTCCCGGTAATCGAGTGCGGTCAGCGTCTGCCCGGGCGGCAGCGCACGCACCGCCACGGTCAGCAGCGGCAGCGCGCCGCCGCGGGCGCCCCGATCCAGCAATTTCAGGCGCCGCTCGGCCTGCGCCCGCAGGCTGACCGGGCGACCTTCTTCGGGAAACAGGCGCGTGAATTCCTCACCGATGGCGGTCCGCAGGGCAGCGTTCTGCCGGCCAAGGCGCGCCGTTTCGAGCAGCCCGCCGGCCAGCAGCAGCGCCAGCCACAGTCCGGCCAGCACCGCCGCCGGGCGCCACGGCCGCCACTGGCCGGGCGGCCGCGCCGGTGCGTAGGCGCCCTGCAGCAAGTCGGGGCTGGCCGGCGTGGGGGTGAGGCAAAGCGCCTGCTCGGCGGGCACGGCGATTACCTCGGCATCGACTTCGGGCGGCGGCCCGCCTGGCGTTTGCAGCCAACGCAGGTTCGCCGGAGCCAAGGCCGCCAGCAGAGGCCCGATCTCCTGCGGGGCGCCACACAGGCTGGCCTGGGCGCCCAGGCGCGCGGTCAGGCAAGTGGGCTCAGCCAGCACGGTACAGGCGTCGACCGGCAGCAGGGCCGCCAGCGGCGTGATGCCGGCGACCTTCAGCCCCGCTTCGCGCAGGCGGGCAAGCGCGGCATCGAGCTGCGCACGGCCGATCACGGCCAGCTCGGTCAGGCCGTCGGCGCGGCGCTTGCCGACCGCCACCTGCACGGCGTCCAGATCGCTCGCCAGTTGATCCTCGAGCGCAAACATCGCCGCCCGGGCCAGCCGGGCGGCCGGCAGGCGCGGCAGGGTCTGCGCACTGACCCACACCTGCGGCGCGGCCAGCACGACGCCCACCGGCTCCCCGCCGGCGGCACTCGCGGCGGCCGCGGTATCGCCCTGCTGCAGCGCGCCGCGCTCGAGCCACTGCCAGGCATCGGCGCCATCCCAGCGGAAATACTGCAGCGCCATCAGCCCGCCACCTGCTCGCGGCGCCGGCGCACGCGCACCCGACCGTCCTGCACCTGCAGCAGGCTGTCGCGCTGCAGGAGCAGTTGGTCGAGCGTGACTTGCGCCCGCACCGTGAACCAGTCCGAACGCACCGTGAGCCCGCCGCCGTCCAGCAGCACGCCGCTGAGCGCCGGGTCCGCCAAGAAGGCGTCGAGACTGGCAAACGGCGTGGCCGCGGCGCGCGCGGCAAGATCGCGTGCCTGGCCCGGGCGCAGACCCTCGGCCAGCGCCATCAGCAGCAGCGGCGGCGCGCTGTTGACGTTGATCCCCGCCTGTGCCGGCAGGGCACAGACCAGCGGCGCCAGCGCGGCGTAGGCCTCGGCGTCCATGGCCGGCAGCAGGCGCAGCTCGGAGACGTCGCCCAGCGGCGCGTTGGGCGTGCGCATGGGCGGCCGGCGACGGCTGTAAACATCGTCCTCGGCGCCGGCAAAGCGCGCGTTGGTGTCCTCGTCCAGCCAGTCGAGCAGCTGGTCGGCGATGTCGGGCGGCAGGTCCAGCAGCTCCAGCAGGCGCCGCAAGCGCTGTTCGGCCAGGTCCGTCTCACCGGGCGGCAGCGACAGGACGTTCAGGTTGAAACAGCCCTGTGCGTCCTGGACCTGCGCCTGGCCCGGCAGGTCCAGCGGCCAGGGCAGCTCGATGCGTACCGGTGACGGCGCCGCTGCATCCGACGGTGCCGGCCGCAGCCGAGCCATCGCCAGATACTCGCCGGCGGTCAGGTACTCGCTGGCCTGCGCGCGGCGCAGGACGTTGCTGCTGCGGCGGATGGCAAATTCCTCGTTCGAGGCCACCGCCACCGCCACCACGGTGGCGATCGTCATCAGCAGCAGGGCGAGGATCAGGGCCACGCCGCGCTGGCGCTGCGGGGAACGCATCATGCGTCCCCCGCGACCACGAACAGCCACTCGATCGGGCCGAACGGCCGGCCATCGAGCCTTACCGACACGGCCCGCTCAGTCCGACCCGTCTCGATGCCGACCGCGAAGCGCTGTACCTCGTCCAGCACGCGCTGCGAACGCGGCCGGCTGCCCGGCACCCGGTCCAGCACCGGCCAGGCATCGCGGTACAGCACGCCGTTTCGCACCTGCCAGCGCACGCGCTGCAGCTGCGCGCGCGGCTGATCGAGCGGGTTGCTCCAGGCTCCCTGGGTGATCTCGAGGCTGCCGTCCGGCGCCCGGCGCAGCGGCGGCTCCGGATCGCCCAGTTCGTCCCGCACCGGGCGCGCCACCAGCGCCTGACAATCGCGCTCCAGCAGGGAGTAAGCCAGCTGCAGGCGGCCGAGCGCCTCGGCCCGACTGGCGAGCTGTTCGCGCGCGGACAGCAGCCGCGCCAGGCTGCCGTAGGCGAGCGTCGCCAGCACCGCGAACACCGCCAGGGCAACCACCAGTTCGAGCAGCGTGAAGCCGCGGGCCGTCCTCACGGCGGCGGCTCCGGTACCGGCCCCGATGCCCCAGCGGGCGCCGGCTGCTGCGGCGACTCGGCCCCTGGCAGCGGCTCCACCGTCGGCAGCGGCAGGAATCCGGTCAGGCGCGCCAAAACTTCATCCTCGCCGACCCGATGCACCACCAGCTCAAGCCGCCGCAACGCTTCCTCGTCGTGAGCCTGCACCGTGACCTGCAATCGCTCCCCCGCCATTGCCTGCTGCCGCTCGACGTGATCGCCCGGCAGACCGTCCAGACGCAGCCGCCCGAGCGTGTTGTGCGCCGCCCAGGTGGCAAAGGTGCGCTCCTCAAGGCCCCGTTGCCGGCGCGCCGCGCCGCCGATCGCCGCCGTGGCGGCCGCCAGCGTGACCGCCACCACCACCAGCGCGATCAGCACCTCCAGCAGCGTGAAGCCGCGCATCGGCCCGTGCATCAGCCGGCGACCTCGGGCGCGGTCACGGCAATTTCTCCGTCGGCCTGCGCACACACCTGCCAGGCGCGCTGCTCGCGGCCCTCGACGGCGACGCAAAACGGCGTCGCCTCGCCGCTCGACAGCAGAAAGACCTGCGGCCGGTCGACGCCGTCCAGGCTTTCTTCCAGCGCCACCGGGTAGCCGTCGACGCGCAGCGTCAGCTGCTGGCCTGCGCTCAGCCGGCGCGCCCGCAGCGGCTGGCGACCGGTCAGGGGCCGCCAGGTCTTGCCCGACAACTGCATGAAGTCGTAGCCGTCCGCGGCCAGGCGCAGGCCGAACTCGCGCCCGTCCAGCACCGCCTCGTCGTGCGCCAGGCGCAGCGCCGCCGCCAGCGTGCGGGCGTCCTGCTCCAGCCGCGCCGCGGCGCCGCCATCGCCCAGCGACAGGCGCGCGAACGACAGGATCACACCGATCAGCGCCAGCACGACCACCAGTTCGAGCAGGGTGAAGGCGCGCTGACGGTGCATCGACACAGGCTCAGGGCTTCGCCCAGTTGCCAAGATCGGCATTCACGCCCTCGCCGCCTTCCTGGCCGTCGGCGCCGTAGCTCCAGATGTCGATCTCGCCGTGCAGGCCGGGGTTCAGGTACTGGTAGTCGCGGCCCCACGGGTCCTGCGGCATGCGGTCGAGGTAACCGCCGGCCTTCCAGTTGGGCGCCGGCGGCTCGCCGGAGGGCTTCTCGACCAGCGCCTTCAGGCCCTGGTCGGTGCCCGGATACACGTGGTTGTCCAGGCGGTACAGGTTCAGGGCCGCCTCGATGGCCTGGATGTCCTGCCGGGCCTTGATGACCCGCGCCTCGTCCGGGCGGCCCATGATCTTGGGCACCACCAGCGCCGCCAGGATGCCCAGGATGACCACCACCACCATCACCTCGATGAGGGTGAAACCGCTCTCACTCCGCTTGTCAGCACGCATCACTTCACCAGTTGGTTGAGTTCGAAAATGGGCATCAGGATGGCCAGCACGATGACCAGCACCGCGCCGCCCATGGACAGGATCAGCGCCGGCTCGAACACGCCCAGCAGCACCGCCACGGTGTTCTGCAAGGCCCGCTCCTGCAGGGTGACGGCGCGTTCGAGCATGGCACCCAGTTCGCCGCCGGCCTCGCCGCTGGCGATCAAGCGCAGGCTCATGGCCGGCAGCAGGCGTTCGCGGCGCAGCGCCTGGTTCAGCGCCGCGCCCTCGCGCACGCGCTCCGCCGCTGCCTCGAAGCCCGCCCGCAGGTGCCGGTTGCCGACCACCCGCGCCGCCACGCGCAGCGCATCGACCAGATTCACGCCGGCACCGACCAGCGTGCCCAGCGTGCCGGTGAAGCGCGCCTCGTCCAGACCCTGCATGAGCCGCCCGAGCAGCGGCAGGCGCAGCACGCCGGCCGCAAACCGCAGCCGCAGCGCCGGCACGCGCAGCAGCAGTCGCGTGCCGATCAGCGCCGCCGCCAGCGCCACCAGCAGCGCCAGCCCCCAGGTGCGCAGGAAGTCGCTGACCGCGATCATGGCGCGCGTGATCCACGGCAGCGCTTGGCCCATGCGGTCGAACACCTGCACGATTTCCGGCACCACGTAGGTCAGCAGGCCGATCACGACGGCGATCGACACCACCGTCAGCGTGGCCGGGTAGAACAGCGCCAGCATCACCCGCTGCTGCAGCGCCTGGCGCTGTTCCATGAAATCGGCCAGGCGATCCATGACCGGCCCCATGCGCCCGGCGGCCTCGCCGGCACTGACCGCGGCGCGGTAATACTCGGCAAAGCTGTGCGGGTGCTCGGCCAGCGCGGCGTTCAGGGAATGTCCCTCCAGCACGCGGCTGCGCACGGCGGTGAGCACGCGCTTCAGGCGCGGCGCCTCGGCCTGTTCGGCCACGCTGCGCAGGGTCTCTTCCAGCGGCAGGCCGCTGTCGACCATCACCGCCAGCTGGCGCGTCAGCAGCGCCAGTTCCTGGCCGTTCAGGTGCTCGCGGCGCAGCGCGAAGCCGGCCCCGGCGCGGCTGGCCCGCACCTCGGTCAGCTCCAGCGGCAGCAGGCCCTGACGGCGCAGCTCGGCGCGCGCCAGGCGCGCCGAGTCGGCCTCGATCAGGCCGCGCGTACTGGCGCCGTCCGGACGCGCCGCGGTGTATTGATAGGCGGCCATGGTCACTGCATCTGCGTGACGCGCAGCAGCTCGTCAAGGCTGGTGTCGCCGGCCAGCAGGCGGCGGCGGCCATCGTCGAACAGGCTCGGTGTATGGCGCCGGGCGTGTTCTTCGAGCGCCGCCTCGGCGGCGCCGTCATGGATCAGCCCGCGCAGGGTCTCGTCCACCAGCACCAGGTCGTACACGCCGCTGCGGCCGCGGTAGCCGCTGTCCAGACACTGCGCACACCCGACGGCGGCGTGCAGCGTCGGCGGCTCGGCCGGATCCATGCCCAGCAACGTGCACTCGCTGGCACTGGCGGTATAGGCCCGCTTGCAGTGCGGGCACAGCTTGCGCACCAGGCGCTGGGCGATCACGCCGATCAGGCTGGAGGCCAGCAAGAACGGCTCAATACCCATGTCGCGCAACCGCGTGACGGCACCGGCGGCCGTGTTGGTGTGCAGCGTGGACAGCACCAGATGACCGGTCAGACTCGCCTGCACGGCAATTTGCGCCGTCTCCAGGTCGCGGATTTCGCCGACCATCACCACGTCCGGGTCCTGGCGCAGGATGGCGCGCAGGCCGCGGGCGAAGCTCATGTCGATGCGCGCGTTGACCGGCACCTGGCCGATGCCGTCCAGGTAATACTCGACCGGATCCTCGACCGTCAGGATGTTGCGCGAGCGGTCGTTCAGCCGCGTCAGCATGGCGTACAGGGACGTCGTCTTGCCCGAGCCGGTGGGGCCGGTCACCAGCAGGATGCCGTGCGGGCGGTGAATCAGCGCATCGACCTGCGTCAGCAGGCTGTCCGGCAGACCCAGATGGGTCAGGTCCAGCCGCCCGGCCTGCTTGTCCAGCAGGCGCAGCACCACCCGCTCGCCGTGCGCCGAGGGGATGGTCGACACGCGCACGTCGACCGCATGACCGGCCACGCGCAGCGAGATGCGGCCATCCTGCGGCAGACGCTTTTCGGCGATGTCGAGCCTGGCCATTACCTTGACGCGCGAGATGACCAGGCTGGCCAGCGCCGGCTGCGGACGCAGCACCTCGCGCAGCACGCCGTCGACCCGGAACCGCACCACCAGGTGCTGCTCGAACGGCTCGATGTGGATGTCGGACGCCCCCTCGCGGATGGCCTCGGCCAGCAGGGCATTCAGCAGACGGATGATCGGCGCGTCGTCGGCGCTGTCGAGCAGATCCTGCGGTTGACTCAGCGCCTGCGCCAGGTCGTCCAGGTTCGCGCTGTCGCCGATGTCGTCGATCACCTGCGCGCTGGCGCGGCCGCCGTCCTCGTAGGCGCGGCGCAGCGCCGCCTCGAAGGCATCGGCCGTGACTGCCTGCAGCTGCAGCGGACGCTGCAGCAGGCGCCGCACCTCGGCCAGCGTGTGCGCCTGCAGGCCGGGGCGGTACAACAGCAGCGCGCTGTCGGCATCCGCCTCGCCCAGCAGCACGCCGTGCCGGTTGGCGTAGGCGAACGGCAGCGTCGGGACAGCCGGCGCGTCAGGGGGCGGCAGCGGCGGCGCCTTCGGCTCCACGCAGCACCTCCTCGAGCGCCGGCAGCACCGGCGCCGCACCCGGCGCCAGCTGTTCCCGGTCCTGGGCATCCAGACGCTGCAGGCGCCGCAGGGCGTCGTACTTGTCGCCGGTGACGCGGGCGGTCACCTGGGCATCACGCAGCACCTGCGGACGGATGAACACCATCAGGTTGGTCTTGCCGCCGGTGGTCGAGCTGTAGCGGAACATGCGCCCGATCAGCGGAATGGAGCCCAACACCGGCACCTGCGATTCGCTGCGCCGCAGGCTGCTGTCCATCAGGCCACCGAGCACCACCATCTGCTGGTCCTGCACCACCGCCGTGGTGGTGATGGCGCGCTTGTTGGTGATGATGTCCGAGCCGACCGTGGCGTCGCTGATCGAGGACACCTCCTGCGCAATCTCCAGCCGCACGGTGCCATCCTGGTTGATCTGCGGCTTGACCTTGAGCTTCAGGCCGATGTCCTCGCGCTGGATGGTCTGGAACGGCGCGTTGTCCACATTGGCCGGCGTGCTGTAGGAGCCGGTGATGAACGGCACGTTCTGGCCGACGATGATCTCGGCCTCGTGGTTGTCGAGTGTCACCAGCGAGGGCGTGGACAGCACATTGCTGCCGGTATCGGCCTGCAGCGCCCGCACCAGCACGCCCATGGTGATGTTGGCGCCCAGGATGCTGCGCGTGCCGTCCAGAAATCCCAGATTCAGGCCATCGCCCAGGTTGCCGAACGGATTCAGGTTGCTGCGATCCGCCCCGGCGCCGGTATTGTCGAAGCTCGTGCCACCGACGACGCCGCGGTTGTTGTCGTAATCCGCGCTGCCGCGCCACTGCACGCCAAGCTCGCGCGCCAGCGTGCTCGACACCTCCACCACCACCGCCTCCACGAGCAATTGCGCGCGCGGAATGTCCAGCTTCTGCACCACCGCCTCGATGGACGACCACAGCCTGGGCGGGGCGGACACGATCAGGGCGTTGGTGCCCGGGTCCGACTGCACCGTGGACAGACCGCCCGAAGGATCCGTCTCCCCCTGCGCTGCGGGCACTTTCTGCAGGGCATTGATGACGCCCTCGAGCACCGATTTCATGTCCTCGGCGTTGGCATAACGCAGGTAGACCACGTGGATGTTGCCGCTGCGGTCGGCCTGCGGCAGGTCCAGGTTGGCGATGATGGCGCGCAGGGCCAGGCGCGTGTCGCGACTGCCGCCGATCAGCACGCTGTTGCTGCGTTCATCGGCCACGAAGGCGCCGCGCGCGTTGCCGCCTTCGCCACCGGCGGTGCGCTGCTGCAGCGTTTCCAGCACGCGCACGACCTCGGTGGCGGTGGCGTTTTGCAGGGCCACCGTCTCCACGTCGCCGCTGGCCGGCAGGTCCATGCGGCGCACGATTTGCGACAGGCGTTCCACGTTGGCGGCGGCGTCGGAAATGATCAGCGTATTGCTGGCCGGCGCCGCCGCCAGGTGCGCGTCCTTCGACAGCAGCGGCCGCAGCACCGGCACCAACGCCGCCGCCGGAACATTTTCGAGCTTGATCACCCGCGTCGCCGGCGCGTCGCCCCGTGCTTCCGGCGCGGCGCCGAAGGCCGCCTCGGTGCGGGCGCTGGTGTCCGGCAAAATCTTGGTCATCGCGCCGCTGGGCACGGCCACGAAACCGTTGACCTTCAGCACCGACAGAAACACCTCATACAGGGCGTCCTTGTCCAGTGGGCCGGGCGATACGACGTTGACCGTGCCCTTGACCCGCGGATCGACTATGAAACTGCGGCCGGTGGCCTCGGCCACCAGCTCCACCAGCGCCAGAATGTCGGCGTCCTTCAGGTTCAGCGTCACCGGCTCGGCTACCGCAGTCAGCGCACACCAGGCCAGGAACAGTCCCGCCAGGCGGGCACGCAGCGCAGCAACGGTCATCGAAACCTTTTTCTCATCAGTTCGACAGGGGTGGCCGCGCTCGCGGAGGGCGAGGCGGATTCGGGCACCTGCGGGCGCAGGAGCAACAGCTCGCGCTGCCCGTGACGGCGCAGCAGCACGCGATCGGCCTGAATCTCCAGCAACTGCGCCTCCGCCGGCAGCTGCGCGCCGACGCGGTACAGACGCTGCCGCTGGCCAGGCTCGCCGATCAGGGCGTAGCCTTCGGTTCCCGGCGCGAACCAGATACCCCCCAGCACCAGGTTGGCCCGGGTTTCAGGCGCCGCCTGCGCCACGGCATCGGACGCCGGCTGACCGAACAGATGCCGGTCGATGATCAACGAAACATCGGCCCCGGACGGCGACGCCACAGGCTCGGCCCGCACCGCGGCGGCCGGGCCTTCCAGGACCTCCTGCCGGCTGCGCCACAGGTCGAAGCAGGCCTGCGCCAGGAGCCCGGCAAACAGCACGGCGGCCACGCGTGCCGGTAAGCGCTGCGGCCCCGCGCTGCTCGCCACCTTCATGCCGTCTCAATCCTCCGGACGCTGGCGCGAGGCGCAAGCGGTTTAGACCAAGGCGCTATGCTCGCCGCGGACCTTTACAGTTCCCTTACAGTCACCCGCCGATTCCCGGCATCACGATCGACTCGCTGCCTCATCGGCGCATCACCGCAGCCTTTCGGTAACACAAATGAAACAGCACAAGATTTCAGCAACATCCACTCGGGCGCGCGACCGGCCCCCGTTTCCAGCGCCGTCGTGCACCGTCCTGCCCGCGGTCTTACCGCGACGGGCCAAGGCCGCTCACCATCGGTACCCGTCGCATGGCGCATGAAGTCCTGCTGCCGCAGTGGTCGATGGGCATGCAGGACGGCCAGGTCACACGCTGGCTGAAGGCCCCGGGCGATCCGGTCGCCGACGGCGAGGCGATCGCCGAGGTGGAGTCATCGAAGGTCGCGGGCGAGCTGCTGGCAGACCGCGCAGGCGTGTTCCTGCGCGCGCTGGTCGAGGTCGGCGAGGTGGTGCCGGTGCGCACGGCGCTGTGCCTGATCGGCGCGCCGGGCGAACGTATCGATGCCGGTGCAGCCCTTGCCCGGGACGCCGCCTCCACGCCCATCGCGCCTGCCCCGCAGCGCCCAGCCCCGTCCGCCGGGAACGCCACGCAGGTCACGCCGCGCGCACGCAAGCTGGCTGTCGAGCACGGCATCGACCTGACGCAGGTGCGCGGCAGCGGGCCTGACGGACGCATCGTGGAGGCCGACATCGAGGCCCTGCTGGGCCAAGTCAGCGACGGAACCTATTCGCTGGCCCAGCGCCGTGGCCGCATTGCCGAGCGCCTGCTCGCCAGCCTGCACGGCAGCGCACAGCTGACGCTGAGCCGGGACATTGACGTCACGGACCTGACCGACTGGCGCGCCCGCTTGCCCTTTCGTGCGGGCTGGGGCGACCTCGTCGGCTACGCCGTCAGCCGCGTGTTGGGCGGGCATCCGCCGTTCAACGGCACCGTCGAGGGCGACCGCGTCCGCATCGGCTCGCAGGTGAATCTGGGCTTTGCCGTGGCCCTGGAAGGCGGCCTGGTCACCCCGGTCATTCACGACGCCGGCAGCAAAAGCCTGCAGAACCTGACTGAACTGACGGCCGAGCTGGTCAGCCGCGCCCGCAGCGGAACGCTGCGCCCACAGGATGTCGACGGCGGCACCTTCACCCTCTCGAATCTGGGTGGCCACGGCATCGACGCCTTCACGCCCATCATCAACCCGCCGCAGATTGCCATTCTGGGCCTTGGCCGGGTGCGTGAGGTGGCGCAGCGCAGCGGTGACGGAATCGCCTGGCGCCAATGCATGACCGTGAGCCTGACGTTCGATCATCGCATCGCCGACGGCGTGCCGGCGGCTGTGTTTCTGCAGGATCTGGCGCAGTTCCTGAGTCGTCCGGAGGGCTTTCAGTCCAGCGCCTGAGCCTCACGGTCAGCGCCGCGTCAGTCCCTGATGATGCTGGTGCGGCGATTCTCATCATCCGGGAACACGCGGCCGGTCATGATGGTTTGCCAGATGTGGTCGAAGACCTTGCCCGGCTCGCCGGGCTTCTTGCCGGACCGAAAATAACTGTGGCCCAGGGGTGTGTCGTAAGCGGTGTTCACGTCGTCACAATCCACGGCGTAGACGTTCGTTGGCGTGAGGGCCATGTTCTCGGGGCCGGTATGACCCAGGCGACGCGAGGCGATCTTGTTCTTCAGGTTCGCCACCTTGCTTGAACGCAGCGCCAGGTCGTCCGATGCGTAATACACCACCACATTGCGCGATGCGTGGCTGATGAGCTCACCGGCGTGCCCCTTGTGCACCGATTCGTTCTCGATATCCGCCGCCACCAGGTAGGTGTTTCGAAACAGCAGCGGCACGCCGCTTGGCAGGTCGTACTTATCCCAGGCACACAGCGTCTCGCGTAGTACGCGATTGCCCATGGAGTGCGCCAGCATGTTGATGCGCTTCAGGCACGGATCGTCGGCCGGGTTGCGCTGGGTGTCATCGCGCCATTTCATGAAGTGCCCCAGCACCCGGGCCAGGGAAAAGGCACTCGCGTCGGCCGCCTTCTGGTCGTCCCAGTAGTCCTTGACGATTCCCTGGTCATCGTCACAGGGCCATACCACCGGCAGCACCAGCAGCTCCTTTTGCTTCTTTTTGTCGCACAGTGCCTGCAATTCCGCCGCCCCGTCGAACACCGCCTCGGGCAGATTCGAGAAGCCATGGAGGTACACCAGCAACTGCCGATACGGCGAGGACTTCAGCTCGGACATCAGATTGAAGCCGCCGATTTCCTCGTATTTATCCTTGCCCAGCCGCCGGCAATAGAACACTGAGTTGGAGGCTGCGTTGTTCTTGAGATCGAAGTCGAAGACACGGCCGACGCGGCTCTTGATGCTCTGCGTCGGGAAACGGTTGGTTATGAACAACATGGCGCGACCTCTCATGCGAGCTTGAGGGGCACAGTGTCCGCCACCCCACGCCGCTCTGCCATGCACTGATACACATCCGGCCCCGATGGGGCTAGCCGCCGAATACGATGCCGCCTGTGCGACAGTCCATCGCAGTGCCCACGGTCGCGAACTCGGCGGCTTCGAGCAAGGTCAAACAATCCATACCTTGGCCCGAGTGAAGGAGTAAGCCATGCATATTTCGCGTTCAGCCCTGAAATTTGCGGCAGCGTTCGCCGCGGTCGTGCTGTGCACCCCGTCGATCTCTGCGGAAACCGTTCTCACGACACAGGATGCCGTCGAAGTGTCCGTGCCCGACGTGCGCGTTAGCGGTTCCGGCCTGCAAGGCGAGATTCACAATCAAACCGATGCGACGCTGATTGGAGCCGAACTTCTGGTGCGTCACCGCTGGCTGTGGGCTGACGAGCTGCATCCCGGCACCGACGACCCGAGCTGGGTCGAAATACACCCCGTGAACGTGACCATCCCGGCCGGTGACACTGCGCCATTCAGCGTGCAACTGTCCCGCGTCGCCCCGCAACGCAGTGACGGTACCTTCCAACTCGAAGTGTCCGTCTACCGCTTCGCGACCATACCCAGCCCGTAGGTTCTGCGGAGCGCAGCACGCCCGTCGTTGGGCTGATTCTCACGACCGGGCGTCGCTGCCAAAAGCGGTGCCTGCAGACTGCCGATTTTGCGTGCCATCCAAAAACCGCAGGGAAGGCGCCGGGTCAGCCCGGCGACTATCGGCGGATCACACGATCGATGCAGACAAACCCCGGAAAGCAAAAAGGCCAGTCTTGTGGACTGGCCTTTTTGCCTGTTTCGGATGGTAGCGGGGGCAGGATTTGAACCTACGACCTTCGGGTTATGAGCCCGACGAGCTACCGGACTGCTCCACCCCGCAACCGAGCCGCGCATGATACTGGCAACTGCCCGTCAGGGCAAGCCCGAACTGCCGGATCGACCTAAAAAACCGCCTGGCACAGCGCCAGCAGCGGTGCCGGGAACACGCCTAGACCCAGCAGCAGAGCGCCGTTCACACCCATGAACACGCGCACGTCGAGGGCCGGGGAGATGGCCGGCTGCTCCTCTGGCGCATCGAAGTACATGGCCTTGATGACGCGCAGGTAATAGAACGCACCGATGACCGAAAAGATCACCGCGATGATGGCCAGCCACAGCAGGTCGTGCTGCATCACCGCGCGGATGACGCCAAGCTTGGCGTAAAAGCCGACCGTGGGCGGCACGCCTGCCAGCGAGAACAGGATCACCATCATCACCAGCGCCAGCCACGGCGAGCGCCGGTTGAGGCCGCGAAAGTCCTCGATCCGGTCGGCTTCGAAGCCGGCGCGGCTCAGCAGCATGATCATGCCAAAGGCGGCCAGGCCGGTCAGGGCATAGGTAATCATGTAGAACAGGCTTGCCGCCATGCCGGCCGGGCTGTTGGCCAGGATGCCGAGCAGGAAAAAACCCATGTGCGAGATGGTCGAATAGGCCAGCATGCGCTTGATGTTGACCTGCGCAATGGCGACAAGATTACCGACCGCCAACGACAGCACGGTCACCACCACCAGCATTTGCTGCCACTGCTGGACCAGCGGCGCTGCGGCACCGGCCAGCAGTTTCACCACCAGCACGAAGGCCGCGAGTTTGCTGATCGTGGTCAGAAACGCCGTCACCGCGGTCGGCGCGCCGTGGTACACGTCCGGCAACCACATGTGAAACGGTGCGATGCCCAGCTTGAAGCCGATCCCCACCACCAGCATGGCCAGCGCAAGGCCCATCAGGGCGCTGAAGTCACCGGCACGGGCGTGTTCACCCACCACCTGCGCCACGGTGGACAGGTCGAGCGACGCCGTCAATCCGTACAGAAGCGACATGCCGTACAGCAGCAGACCCGAGGCCAGCGCGCCCAGAAAGAAATACTTGATCGCGGCCTCGCTGGCGTCGCCATTGTCGCGGTGCAGCGCGACCAGCGCATACGAGGACAGCGACAGCACCTCAAGGCCCAGATACAGCACCAGCAGGCTGCCGGCACTGGCCATCACCAACAAGCCGAGCGTGGCGAACAGCGACAGCAGCAGGAACTCGCCGGTCAAAAGAGCCCGCTGGCGCAGGTAATCCCGCCCATACAGGAACACGCCGAACATGATCAGCAACGCCACCACCTTGATCACGACCGCAACGGCGTCGACCGTGTAGTGACCGCTGAACGTGGTGACCGGCCCGTGGTAACCCTGCGCAACCGCCAGCAAGGTTGCCAGCAGCGACAGCTGGGATACGACATAAGTGTTGCTGCGCTCGCGGCCCGGCCAGAACAGGTCGACCAGCAACACCACGCAGGCCATCGCCAGCAAAACCATTTCCGGCAGGGCCGGGGCCAGATCGGGAAGCATGAATTCCATGGGTCAGATGCCGTGTGCCTGGGGTGCCGCGCCTAGAGTCCGAGCTTGCCGCGCTGCAGGTGCGCCAGCAGCGTGTCTACCGTGGCATGGGTGACGTCCAGCATGGGATTGGGCCACACGCCCATGGCGAGCACGGCCAGGGCCAACAGGCCGAGCACGACGAACTCCTCGGCCTTCAGATCCTTCAGCGCCGCCACTTTTGCATTGGTCACGGCCCCGAAAATGACCCGCTTGTACATCCACAGGTTGTACGCCGCGCCCAGCACCAAGCTGGTGCCGGCCAGCAGGGCGATCCAGAAGCCGTTCTCGAACGCTGCCAGGATGACCATGAACTCGCCGACGAAACCCGACGTGCCCGGCAGGCCGGAGTTGGCCATCGCAAACAGCATCATGAAGGCGGCGAACATCGGCATGGTGTTGACCACGCCGCCGTAATCGGCGATCTGGCGACTGTGCATGCGGTCGTACATGACGCCCACGCACAGGAACATGGCGGCCGAGATGAAGCCGTGCGAAACCATCTGCACCAGCCCGCCCTCGATGCCCTGCGCGCTGAACAGGAAGGTGCCGAGCGTCACGAAACCCATGTGCGAGATGGACGAATAGGCAATCAGCTTTTTCATGTCCTGCTGCACCAGCGCCACGGCGCCGATGTAGACCACGGCGATCAGCGACAGCGTGATCATCAGGCCGGAGAAGGCCATGCTGGCGTCCGGCGTGATCGGCAGCGACAGGCGCAGGAAGCCGTATCCGCCCATCTTGAGCATGATGGCCGCCAGCACCACGGAGCCGCCGGTCGGGGCCTCGACATGTGCATCAGGCAGCCAGGTGTGCACCGGCCACATCGGAATCTTGACTGCGAACGCGGCCAGGAAGGCCAGGAACAGCAGCTTCTGGGTCGGCAGATCGAGCCCGACGCGCTGGAAGTCGAGCAGGCTGAAGCTGCCCGTCTTCAGATGCAGGTAGATCAGCGCCACCAGCAGCAGCACGGAGCCGAGGAAGGTGTAGAGAAAAAACTTGAGCGTCGCGTACACGCGATTGGGGCCGCCCCAGACGCCGATGATGATGAACATCGGGATCAGCATCGCTTCCCAGAACACATAGAACAGCATGCCGTCGACGGCACAGAACAGGCCGATCATCAGCCCTTCCATGACCAGGAAGGCGCCCAGGTACTGGCTGAGCTGCTTTTCAACCGACACCCGCGCCATGGCCACCACCAGCACCGTGATGAAGCTGGTCAGCAGGATGAACGGCAGCGCGATGCCGTCGATGCCAAGGTGGTAGTAGATGGCGAAGGACTCCACCCACGGCGCGCGTTCGACGAACTGCAGGCCGCCATTGCCGGTGTCAAACCCGGTGTACAGCGGCAGCGTGATGGCGAACTCCAGCAGCGCCACCAGCAGGGCGAGGCCCCGTGCCCGCCCGGGGCGGCCGTCGCCGCCCAGCAACCAGACCAGCACCGCGCCGGCGATGGGCGTCCATATGGCCAGACTCAACAGAGGCAAGGTTTCGCTCATGGCGCGCTCAGAAGCTCACGTACCAGATCATGCCCAGCAGCGCAGCCAGGCCGATGATCATGGCAAACGCGTAGTGGTACAGGTAACCGGTCTGGATGTGCCGCAGCGCACCGGCCAGCCGGCCGATGCTGTGGGCGGTGCCGTTGACGGCCAGGCCGTCGATCAGCGCGACATCACCGACCCGCCACAGCAGGCCGCCGAGGCCACGCAGGCCGCCGGCAAACACCGCCTGATTGACGTCGTCAAAGAAGTATTTGCGCTCAAGAATGTACTGGACCAGCGAGAAGCGGCTGCGCACCACCGCCGGCCAGTCGGGCTTGACCAGATAGAACACCGCCGCTGTGCCCGCCCCGGCCAGCATCAGCCAGAACGGCAAGGCCGTGAAGCCGTGCAGGGCGAAGTTCAACGCGCCGTGGAAATGCTCGCCAAACTCCGCCAGCGTGGCGTGCTGCGGCAATATCTGGATCGCCTTGCCGAAGTAATCGCCAAACAGCATCGGCCCGATCAGCGGCGCGCCGATCAGCACCGACGGTATTGCCAGCAGCACCAGCGGGCCGGTCACCACCAGCGGCGACTCGTGCAGGTGCTCTGCGGCGTGGTGGTCCACCCGCGAGCGGCCGTGGAACACCAGGAACAGCAGCCGGAAGCTGTACAGCGAGGTCACGAACACGCCGCCCAGCACCGAGAAGTGCGCGAAGCCGGCTGCCGGCAGGGAGGATGCCGCCACCGCCTCGATGATGGCGTCCTTGGAATAAAAGCCCGCAAAGCCGGGGAAACCGACCAGCGCCAGCGTGCCGATCCACGCCGTCAACGCGGTAATCGGCATGCGTTTCCACAGGCCGCCCATCTTGCGCATGTCCTGCTCGTGATGCAGGCCGATGATCACCGAGCCGGCGGCCAGGAACAGCAGTGCCTTGAAGAAGGCGTGCGTACCCAGATGAAAGATGGCCGCCGAGTAGGCCGAAGCGCCCAGTGCGACGGTCATGTAGCCGAGCTGAGAGAGCGTGGAGTACGCCACCACGCGCTTGATGTCGGTCTGCACCAGGCCCAGCAGGCCCATGAAAAAGGCCGTCACGGCACCAATGAACAACACGAAGTTGAGCGCCGCCTCTGACAGCTCGAATAGCGGCGACATGCGTGCCACCAGGAAGATGCCGGCCGTGACCATGGTCGCGGCATGGATCAGCGCCGAGATCGGCGTCGGGCCTTCCATCGAGTCGGGCAACCAGACATGCAACGGCACCTGCGCCGACTTGGCCATGGCGCCGATGAACAGCAGCACGCAGATCACTGTCAACGCCGACCATTCACGGCCCGGCCAGATTTGCAGGGTCTCGCCGGTCAGTTCGGGGGCCTTGGCGAAAATGGTCGCGAAATCGAGGCTGCCGAACAGCGACAGCACGGCCGCGATGCCCAGGATCATGCCCAGATCGCCGACCCGATTGACCAGGAAGGCCTTCAGGTTGGCAAAGATGGCCGACTCCTTCTGATACCAAAAGCCGATCAAAAGATACGAGACCAGTCCCACGCCCTCCCAGCCGAAAAAAAGCTGCAGGAAGTTGTTTGCCGTCACCAGCATCAGCATGGCAAAGGTGAACAGGCTGATGTAGCTGAAGAAGCGCTGATAACCCGGATCGTCGTGCATGTAGCCGATGGTGTAGATGTGCACCATCAGCGACACGAAGGTCACCACCAGCATCATGGTGGCGGTCAGCTCGTCGATCAGGAAACCGATCGAAACCTGCAGCGGGCCGCTTTGCAGCCAGGTGTAAAGATCGACATTGAGCACATAGTCGCCGCCGGTCGCCTTGCCGGCCATCAGCAACGAGAAAACATAGCAGGACAGCGCAAAGGAGATTCCCACCCCGAGGATGGTGACGATGTGCGCGCCGCTGCGACCGATCAGGCGTCCACCCAGACCGGCGATGATCGCTCCGGCGAGTGGCGCCAGCACCACGCCCAGACAGATGAGGGTCAGCTTTTCCATCGCTCAGCCCTTCAGGTGGTCGAGGTCCTGGACGTTGATCGACGCCCGGTTGCGGAACAGCACCACGATGATGGCAAGGCCGATGGCCGATTCCGCCGCCGCCACGGTGAGCACGAAAAACACGAAGACCTGACCTGCAATGTCGTGCAGGAAATGCGAGAAGGCGACGAAGTTCATGTTCACCGCCAGCAGCAGCAGTTCCACCGACATCAGCAGGATGATCATGTTCTTGCGGTTGATGAAAATGCCGAACATGCCGAGCGCGAACAAAATGGCGCCCAGCACCAGATAGTCGGTGAGCGTGACCATGCAGTCTTACCTGTCCTTTGCCGAGTCGTCTTCGCCACCCTCACCACGGGGCAGGTCCAGCAGGTGCATGCGCCCGCGTGGAGTAATGTGAACCTGCGCCGAGGGCGAAATGTATTTGCTGGCGCGCACGCCGCGGAAGGTCAGACCAATGGCCGCCACCATGCCAATCAGCAGAATCACGGCGGCAATCTCGAACGGATAGGCGTATTCGGTGTAGAGCACGGCGGCGATTGCCTGCACATTGCTGACACCGGCGGCATCCGGCAATGGCGGCCGCGCCAGGGCCGTGTCGAGCTGGCCGGTACCGTAGACCAGCACCATCTCGAACACGATCAGCAGCGTCACCGCCAGCCCCAGCGGCAGATGGCTGCCGAAGCCCTCGCGCAACTCGGCCCGGTCGACATCCAGCATCATCACCACGAACAGCCACAGCACCATCACCGCGCCGACGTAGACAAGCACCAAGGCAATGGCCAGGAATTCCGCCTCCAGGATCAGCCACAGGCCGGCGCAGGTAAAAAACGCCAGCACCAGGAACAGCACCGCGCGCACGGCATTGCGCACGCTGACCACCATTCCGGCCGCGAAAACCAGAATCGCCGACAGAAGATAAAAAACAAACTTCTCAGTACCCATGACAGCCGCCGCGAATGGATGAAGTGCTCAGCGGTACGCGGCATCGGCCGCGCGGTCGGCGGCGATCTGCGCTTCCATGCGGTCGCCGATGGCCAACAGGGTCGATTTGTCATAGACCCGCTCGGCGTTCTCTTCCATGTGGAAATGATTGAAGCGCGTCAGCACGATGGAATCGACTGGGCACGCCTCCTCGCAAAAGCCGCAATAAATGCACTTGAACATGTCGATGTCGTAGCGCGTGGTGCGGCGGGTGCCGTCCGCGCGCGGTTCGGACTCGATGGTGATCGCCAGGGCCGGGCATACCGCCTCGCACAGCTTGCAGGCGATGCAGCGCTCCTCGCCATTCGGGTAGCGGCGCAGCGCATGCAGGCCGCGAAAGCGCGGCGACAGCGGGGTTTTCTCCTCCGGAAACTGCACCGTGATCTTCGGCTTGAAAAAGTGACGCAGGGTCACGCCAAGCCCGGACAGCAGTTCGAGCAGCAGCAGACTCTTGAAGTACTGGGCAACGCGGGTCATGACATGCCCTCAGTTGAACCACGGCGGCAGGCGGTACAGCACGGCCGTCGACACCACCACCAGCCAGACGATGGTGATCGGAATGAAGACTTTCCAGCCCAGACGCATGATCTGGTCATAGCGGTAGCGCGGGAAGGTGGCGCGGAACCACAGGAAGCAGAACAGCAGGAAGGCGACCTTGGCGATCAGCCACAGCGGCCCCGGCACCCAGGCAAACGCGCCTTCTAGCAGCGGGATGCCCTGGAACGGCGACAGCCAGCCGCCCAGGAACATGGTGGCCGCCAGGGTCGAGACCAGGATCATGTTGGCGTATTCGGCCAGGAAGAACACCGCGAAGCTCATGCCGGAATACTCGACATGAAAGCCGGCGACGATTTCCGACTCGCCCTCGGCGACATCGAACGGCGCGCGGTTGGTCTCCGCCACCGCCGATATGAAATAGATGACGGCGATCGGCAGCAGCGGCAGCCAGAACCAGGTCAGCAGGTTGCCGTTCTGGGCCAGCACGATCTTTTGCAGGTTCAGGCTGCCGGCGGCGATCAGCACCACCACGATGGCAAAGCCCATGGCGATTTCATACGCCACGATCTGCGCCGCCGAGCGCATGGCGCCGAGGAAGGCGTAGCGGGAATTGGACGCCCAGCCGGCCAGGATCACCCCGTACACGCCCATGGACGTGATGGCCAGCACGTACAACAGGCCGACGTCGATATCGGCGATGACCAGGCCCTCACCGAAGGGCACCACCGCCCAGGCGCCCAGCGCCGGGCCGATGACCAGCACCGGTGCCAGGTAGAACAGGAACGGATTGGCCCGCATCGGCACAATCACTTCCTTGGTCAGGAGCTTGAGCGCGTCGGCGATCGGCTGCAGCCAGCCGCGCGGCCCGACCCGGTTGGGCCCGATGCGCAGCTGCATGTAGCCGATCACCTTGCGTTCGGCGAAGGTCAGCCAGGCCACCGATACCAGCACCGGTACCAGCACCACGCCGATCTTGAGCAGGTTCCACAGCAGCAGTTGCAGCGGTTCGGGCACCGCCTGCCACAGCAGCGTCAGCTGTTCCACCATCACACCCGCTCCAGCGTGAGCGGCCCGTAGGCCGTACCCAGACCCTGCGTGCCTGCGAGCCCGGACGGGATGTATGCCGTACCGTCCGCGACCCGCGCATCCACGGCCAGCGGCAGTTCGAGCACCGCTTCGCCCTGGCGCACGCGCAGCCGGTCCCCGGCGGCAAAGCCCAGGCGCCGGCATTCGGGCTCGTTCAGATACACCGCCGCGGCCGGCAGGTCCGCGCGCTGCTGCAGGGCGCCGGCCCGGCGCACCAGTGCATCGCTGCGGTAACAAGGCCAGTCACCGATGCGGGTCAGGCCACCGCCACCGGCAGGCCACGCGACGGCTGCAGGATCAGCCGTTGCTGCCGGGAAGTCGACCGCCTCAACCGCTGCCTGTACTTCGGCGCGCACGGCGGCCACATCGTCGTGTTCGAAGCCCGGCAGGTCCAGCAGATTGGCCAGCACACGCAGGATCTTCCAGCCAGGGCGCGCCTCACCCGGCGGCTTTAGCGCGCCCTCGAAGGACTGCCAGCGTCCCTCGCCGTTGACGAAGCTGCCACCGGTTTCGGTGAAGGCCGCCAGCGGCAGGATGACGTCGGCATAGCCGCGCATGGCATCGGTCACGAACGGGCTAAGCACCACCACGCATTGGGCCGCGTCGAGTGCCGCCAGCGCGGCGCCGCCGTCGGCGCAATCGAACTCCGGCTCGAAGCCGGCCAGCAGGTAGGCACGCAGGTGCTGTTCCAGCATGGCGCGGGCATTCAACCCACCCTGTTGCAGGTGAGCGCCGCCGACGCGCCGATGCGGAACCGCACCGGCCAGCCAGGCACCCGCGCCGTTGCCACCGGGGCTGGTTTCCGCCAGCGTGCCGCGGGCGAGTTCCGCGATGAGGGCCGCCAGGGCGCGCAATGCGCCGTAGAAAGGGCTTGCAAGCGCTTGATCTCCAAGGAGGATCAGAGCGCCCGGCTGCTGCTTGAGAGCGCTGACAAGCTCGCGCTGCCAAGGCGTGGCGACCATGCCGGCGAGGCGCCCGCTCCAGCTGGCAGGAATACCCGCCCCGTCCAGCAGCGCCACTGCGATGCCGGCCAGTTCGGCCACCATCGCGGCCGGATCGCACACCGCCACGCCGCGCAGCGGGTAGTTGAAGTCGTAGTCGTAGCTGCTGATCGCAAAGCCGGCGGCGCCGCGCTTGACCACGGCCTTGCGCAGGCGCGTGTTCAGCAGCGGCTGGTCCTTGCGCAGGTTGCTGCCGACCAGCAGGAACGCTGGTACCTGTTCCAGGCTGGCTATCGGCGGCAGCGCCGGGTGGCGGGGCAGCGCGGCATCGGCGCTGAAATCCGATTGCCGCAGGCGATGATCCACGTTATTGGAGCCGAGTGCCCGCATCAGCTTCTGGGCCAGATACAGCTCTTCGGTGGTCAGGGTCGGCGCCAGCAGGGCGCCCAGATGCCCGGGCCCATATTCCTTGAGCACAGCCTGCAGGCCTTCCGCGGCGGCGGCGAGCGCCTCCTGCCAGCTCACTTCCTGCCAGGCGTCGCCCTTGCGCAGCAACGGCTGGCGCAATCGGTCGGGACTGCCGAGGCCAAGGTAGGAATAGCGATCGCGGTCCGACAGCCAGATTTCATTGACCGCCTCGTTGGCGCGCGGCAAGAAGCGCTTCACGACGCCATTGGCGACGTTGATTTCGAGGTTGCTGCCGACGCAATCGTGCGGGCTCACGCCCGGCCGGCGCTCCAGCTCCCAGGCGCGGGCCGTGAAGCGGTACGGCTTGTTGGTGAGCGCGCCCACCGGGCACAGGTCGACCACGTTGCCGGACAGCTCCGACTCCACCGCGCGCTGGATGTAGGTACCGATGCGCATGAACTCGCCGCGCCCGGTGGCACCCAGCTCCTTCACGCCGGCGATCTCCTCGCCGAAGCGCACGCAGCGCGTGCAGTGGATGCAGCGCGTCATCTCGGTCTGGATCAGCGGCCCGACATCCTTGTCGTCGACCACGCGCTTGGCTTCCGTGTAACGGGATTCCACCTTGCCGAAGCCCAGCGCCGTGTCCTGCAGCTGGCACTCGCCGCCCTCGTCGCAGATCGGGCAATCCAAGGGGTGGTTGATCAGCAGGAATTCCATCACCGCCCGCTGCGACTGCAGCGCCTTGGGCGACTTGGTGAACACCTTCATGCCTTCGGTCAGCGGCGTGGCGCAGGCCGGCACCGGCTTTGGCATTTTCTCGACTTCGACCAGGCACATGCGGCAGTTGGCCGCCACGCTGAGCTTGTCGTGGTAGCAGAAGCGCGGCACGGTGATGCCGGCCGCGTCGGCGGCCTGGATGATCATCTGGCCCTTGCGCGCCTGCAGCGCAACGCCGTTGATCTCGATATTCAGCAGATCGTCGCTCATGGGGCTTTCTTCTGTGCGCCGACTCAGGCGGCCACGCCCAGCCGGTCCGCGACCAGGCTGCGCTTGTGTTCGATGTAGTAGGCAAATTCGTGCCGGAAGTGCCGCAGCATGCCCTGCACCGGCATGGCGGCGGCGTCGCCCAGGGCACAGATGGTGCGTCCGGCGATGTTACCGGCCACGCTTTCCAGCAGCTCCAGGTCCTCCGGCCGGCCATTGCCCTCGACGATGCGCGTCACCACCCGGTACAGCCAGCCGGTGCCCTCGCGGCACGGCGTGCACTGGCCGCAGGATTCGGCGAAGTAAAAGCGCGAGATGCGCTGCAGCATGCGCACCATGTCGGTGGTCTCGTCCATCACCACCACCGCGCCGGAGCCCAGCAGCGAGCCGGCCTTGGCGATGGAGTCGTAATCCATGTTCGCTTCCAGCATCGTCGCCGCCGGCAACACCGGCACCGACGAGCCGCCCGGGATGACGGCCTTCAGTTCCCGCCCCTGCCAGACACCGCCGGCCAGCGCCAGCAGATCCTTGAACGGGGTGCCGAGGCGAATCTCGTAGTTGCCGGGTTTCTCGACATGCCCGGAGACCGAGAAAATCTTGCTGCCGCCGGCCTTCTCGACGCCCAGACCCGCGAACCAGGCTGCGCCCTTGCGCAGGATGGCCGGCACCGAAGCCAGGGATTCCACGTTGTTGATGGTGGTCGGCCGGCCGTACAGGCCAACCGCCGCAGGAAACGGCGGCTTGAAGCGCGGCTGGCCCTTCTTGCCCTCCAGCGACTCCAGCAGCGCTGTTTCCTCACCGCAGATGTAGGCGCCGGCGCCGAGCGTGCCGTACAGGTCGCAGTCCACGCCCGAGCCCTGGATACCGCGTCCCAGCAAACCGGCCGCGTAGGCTTCCCCGAGCGCCGTCTCGAAGCGGTGGAAAACCTCGTCCATCCACTCGCCACGCAGGTAGCAGTAGCCGACCGTCGCGCCCATGGCATACGCACCGATGGCCATGCCCTCGATCAGCGCATGCGGGTTGAAGCGAATGATGTCCCGGTCCTTGCAGGTGCCCGGCTCGGATTCGTCGGCGTTGCAGACCAGGTATTTCTGGCCGGGCGCATTGCGCGGCATGAACGACCACTTCAGACCCGTCGGGAATCCCGCGCCGCCGCGGCCGCGCAGGCCCGAGGCCTTGACTTCCTCGATCACCTGCTCGGGAGTGAGTTCCCCGGCCAGGATGCGCCGCCAGGCGCTGTAGCCGCCCAGGCGCACGTAGGTGTCGAACGACCATGGCTCGGGCTCGCCCAGGGTCTCGAAACAGACTTTGACTTCCGCCGTCATGGTGTCAGTCCAGCGCGTCCAGGATTTGATCGACCCGCTGCGGCGTCAGATGCTCGTGGTAGACGTGATCCACCTGCATCATCGGCGCGCCGCAGCAGCCGGCCAGGCACTCTTCCTCCGGCTTCAGATAGAACTTGCCGTCCGGCGTGCTCTGACCGAGCTTCACGCCGAGCCTGCGCTCGACATGCGCCACGATGTCGTCGGCGCCGCGCAGCATGCACGAGATGTTGGTGCAGACCGAAATCGAATGGCGGCCGACCGGCTTGGTCTCGAACATCGAGTAGAAGCTCGCCACCTCGTACACGTCCATGGCTTCCAGTTGCAGGTACCCGGCCACCGCATCCATCAGCTCGACGGTGAGGTAACCGCCGTTCTCGTGCTGCACCTCGCGCAACGCCGCCAGCACCGCCGAGCGTTTCTGATCGGCCGGGAACTTCGCCACCCAGTGATCGATTTCGTGGCGGGCGTGTTCCGAAAGAATGCCCTGATACGGCTGTGTCATCGGTCGATCTCGCCAAACACGATGTCCAGGGTGGCGATGATGGCCACCAGGTCCGCCAGCATGTGGCCGCGCACCATCTCGTCGATGGCCGCCAGGTGCGGGAAACCCGGCGCGCGCAGCTTGACCCGATAGGGCTTGTTCGAGCCGTCGGCAATCATGTACACGCCAAACTCGCCCTTGGGCGCCTCCACCGCGGCATATACCTCGCCCTGCGGCACGGCGTAGCCCTCGGTGAAAAGCTTGAAGTGGTGGATCAGGGCCTCCATGTCGGCCTTCATTTCGGTGCGCGACGGCGGCGTGATCTTGTGATCGGCGAGCATCACCGGCCCGGGATTGGCGCGCAGCCAGTCCACGCACTGGCGGATGATGCGGTTGGACTGGCGCATCTCGGCCACGCGCACCAGATACCGATCGTAGCAGTCGCCGTTGACGCCCACCGGGACCTGAAAGTCCAGCTCGTTGTAGACCTCGTACGGCTGCTTGCGCCGCAGATCCCAGGCCACACCGGAGCCGCGCAGCATGGGGCCGGTGAAGCCCAGTTGCCGCGCCCGCTCGGGACTGACCACGCCGATGCCGACCGTGCGCTGCTTCCAGATGCGGTTGTTGGTGAGCAGGGACTCGTAGTCGTCGACGCAGCCGGGGAAGCGCTCGGTGAAGGCCTCGATGAAATCCAGCAGGCTGCCCTCGCGGTCGCGATTGATGGCCTTGATGGCTTTCTCGTCGCGCCATTTGGAGGTTTCGTACTTCGCCATGCTGTCCGGCAGGTCGCGGTACACGCCGCCGGGGCGGTAGTAGGTCGCGTGCATGCGCGCGCCGGAGACCGCCTCGTAGCAGTCCATCAGGTCCTCGCGCTCGCGAAAGCAGTACAGGAACACCGTCATGGCGCCCATGTCGAGCGCATGGGCGCCCAACCACATCAGGTGATTCAGGACGCGCGTGATCTCGTCGAACAGCACGCGGATGTACTGCGCGCGTATCGGCGGCTCGATGCCCAGCAGCTTCTCGATAGCCAGCACGTAGGCGTGCTCGTTGCACATCATGGACACGTAATCGAGCCGGTCCATGTAGCCGATGGAATGGTTGTACGGCTTGCTCTCGGCCAGCTTTTCGGTGCCCCGATGCAGCAGGCCGATGTGCGGGTCGGCGCGCTGCACCACCTCGCCGTCCATTTCCAGCACCAGGCGCAGCACGCCGTGGGCGGCCGGATGCTGCGGCCCGAAGTTCATCGTGTAGTTGCGGATCTCGGCCATGTCGCCCTACCCGGCCGGGTGTTCGTAGCGGAAATCGTCGCGCCGCACGCGCGGCACGCTGATGCGATTCTCGATGCTCACCGGCTCGTACACCACGCGGCCCTGCTGCGCGTCGTAGCGCATCTCGACCTCGCCGTTGAGCGGAAAATCCTTGCGCAGCGGATGACCGACGAAGCCATAGTCGGTGAGGATGCGCCGCAGGTCCGGATGGCCGTCGAAGACGATGCCCAACAGATCGAAGGCCTCGCGCTCGAACCAGTTGGCCGCCGGCCACACGTCGATGACCGAAGCGACCAGCGGGAATTCGTCGTCCAGATAGGCGCGCACGCGCAGCCGGGCGTTTTGCGTGGTGGACAGCAGGTGGTAGACGACCGCGAACCTGGGCCGTGTGGCATCCGGTTCCTGCGGAAAGTCGCTGTAGTCCACGCCGCAGACGTCGATCAGCTGATCGAAGGCCAGATCGGGCGTGTCGCGCAGCGTCCGGCAGACGGCCTCCACCGCCTCGGCGGGGATCTTCAGCGTGATCTGGTCGGCGGCGCCGACACTGGCCTGACCGCAAGCCTCACCCAGGGTTTCGCGCAGGCGCACCAGCAGATTGTCGGCCCGGATGCTCATGGCTCAGCGGGCGATGGTGTGAGTGCGGCGAATCTTGTTCTGCAGCTGGATCAGCCCGAACAGCAACGCCTCCGCCGTCGGCGGACAGCCTGGCACGTAGACGTCTACCGGCACGATCCGGTCGCAGCCGCGCACCACGGCGTAGGAGTAGTGGTAGTACCCGCCGCCGTTGGCGCAGGACCCCATCGACAGCACCCAGCGCGGCTCGGCCATCTGGTCGTACACCTTGCGCAGCGCGGGGGCCATCTTGTTGACCAGCGTGCCGGCCACAATCATCAGGTCCGACTGGCGCGGACTGGGGCGAAAGATGATGCCGAAGCGGTCGAGGTCATAGCGCGACGCACCGGCCTGCATCATCTCCACGGCGCAGCAGGCCAGTCCGAAGGTCACCGGCCACAGGGAGCCGGTCTTGCTCCAGTTGACCACCTGATCGACGGTGGTGGTCAGAAAGCCCCGCTCGCCGAGTGCCTCTACTCCCATTCGAGCGCCCCTTTCTTCCACTCGTAGATGAAGCCGACCACCAACAGGCCCAGGAACAGCATCATGGCCAGAAAACCGAAGCCGCCGACCAGGCCCTGCTTGAGGCCCACCGCCCACGGAAACAGGAAGGCCACTTCCAGATCGAAGATGATGAACAGGATGGCCACCAGGTAGTAGCGCACGTCGAACTTCATGCGAGCGTCTTCGAAAGCCTCGAAGCCGCACTCGTAGGGCGCGTTCTTTTGCTTGTCGGGCCGGTTGGGGCCAATGAAGCGCCCGGCCAGGATGGCGATGGCCCCGATGGCCACGCCGACTGCCAGCAGCAGGGCGATGGGCAGGTATTGCAGCAACATGCGTGAGGAATCCTGATCCTTGGCTCGCGACAGTGGTTGTTGTTCGGAATTCTGCTGGCGCCCCGCTGGCGGGACGCGTCAAACATCTGGTGCCGATGGTCGGACTCGAACCGACACGACTTGCGTCACCACCCCCTCAAGATGGCGTGTCTACCAATTCCACCACATCGGCCGAATCACTTGGCGGGCGTCGAAGGCGCCTGTGCCGGAGCAGCCCCGTCGCCAGCCGGTGCCGGTGCTGTCGGCACGGCCGGCTGGCTCACCGGCGCGGGCGCCAGTTTATCAGTAACGCTCGCCGGTCCGCTGGCGTGCGCGCCCAGATAGGCCAGCACCAGACTGGTCAGAAACAGGGCCGTTGCCAGCCAGCCGGTCAGGCGGGTCAGGAACGAACCGGCGCCGCGACTGCCAAACACCGTCTGCGAGGCACCGCTGCCGAAGGCCGCGCCCGCCTCGGCGCCCTGCCCCTGCTGGATCAGCACCAGTCCGACCAGCGCCAGGCAGATCGCCACATGAACCACGAGCAGAACCATCATCATCGGGGAAGTGCCGCCTTGCAAATGGAAAGAAACTGGTCGGCCACCAGACTGGCACCGCCAATGAGACCGCCGTCCACGTCCGGCTGCGCGAACAGCCCAGCCGCATTATCCGGCTTCACGCTGCCGCCATAAAGCAGCGTGGGTGTCCGCCCGCCGCGACTGACCCGATCGCGGATGAAGCGGTGCGACGCCTGCGCCTGCTCGGGCGTCGCCACCCGCCCGGTGCCAATGGCCCACACGGGCTCGTAGGCAATTACCGCGCCGGCGAGCGCCTCATCACCGCACAGCTCGAGCACCGCGTCGATCTGGGCGGCCAGCACGGCCTCGGTCGCATTCGCCTCGCGCTCGGCCAGATGCTCACCCACGCACAGGATCGGCACCAGTCCGTGACTGACCGCGGCGCGGAATTTTTGCGCCACCAGGGCGTTGTCCTCGCCATAAAGACTGCGCCGCTCGGAGTGTCCGACGATGACATACCGACAACCGACATCGCCCAGCATCGGCCCGGACACTTCGCCGGTGTAGGCGCCGGACGCCTCCACCGCCAGGTTCTGCGCGCCCAGGAAAATCCCGCTTCCGGCCAACAAGTGTGCGGCCTGCATGAGGTACGGATAAGGTGGGCAAACTGCCACATCAATCCGGGCCAACGCCGGCATGCCCGCTTTCAGCGCGCCCAGCAGCTCGTTCACCTGCGCCCGACTGGCGTGCATTTTCCAGTTACCGACCACCAGTGAACGGGACATCGATGCTCGGCAATCCGGCTGCGGAAAAGGCGCGCATGGTACTGGCGCGCCAGCCCCGAATCAAACCGGCACGCGGCTTTGACGGGTCAGTTGGCCTGTGCCATGGCCGCCCGCAACTGCGCCGCGATATGCTCGCTCAGCGCCTCCACCTGCACTGCGTCCTGGCTCTCCACCATCACCCGCACCAACGGCTCGGTGCCAGACTTGCGAAGCAGCACCCGTCCTCGCCCATCGAGGCTCGCCCGGGCTTCCTCGATGGCCTGCTGCACCCGCTGCGAGCGGTCCGGATCGAAGCCGGCCACCAGCGGCACGTTCACCAGCCGCTGCGGGTACTTGGTCATGAAGCGCTTCAGCTCCGCCAGTGGTCGGCCGGTGGCGCGCAGCACCGACAATACCTGCAAGGCGGTTACCAGGCCATCGCCGGTGCTGGTGCGGTCCAGACAAATCAGGTGACCGGAGGTTTCGCCACCGAGCAGCCAGCCGCGCGCCCGCAACTGCTCCATGACATAGCGGTCACCGACCTGCGCCCGATCGAAGGCAATGCCGGCGTCCAGCAGCGCACGCTCCAGGCCGAAATTGCTCATCTGCGTGCCGACCACACCGCCACCGAGCGTACCTGCCGCCTGACGGGCCAGCGCCAGCAGCCCCAGAATCTCGTCGCCGTCCACCAGCTCACCGGTGGCATCCACCATCAGCAGCCGATCGGCATCGCCGTCGAGCGCCACGCCCAGGTCCGCGCCCTGCGCCAGCACTTCGCGCTGCAGCGCGGCCGGCGCCGTGGTACCGCAATCGCAATTGATGTTGAAGCCATCCGGACTGACGCCGATGGCCGTCACGCTGGCACCCAGCTCCCGGAACACCGCCGGCGCGACCTGGTACGCGGCGCCGTGGGCGGCATCCACGACGATTTTCAGTCCCCGCAGATCGGTGTGATCCGGCAGGGCCCGCTTGCAGAACTCGATATAGCGCCCCCCCGCATCCACCGCCCGACGCGCCTTGCCGATCTGGGTCGGCGGCACCATTTCCAGGGGCTGCTCCAGGCAGGCCTCGATCTGGGCCTCCAGCGTATCCGGAAGCTTCTCGCCACTGGCCGAGAACAACTTGATGCCATTGTCGGCGTAGGGGTTGTGCGAGGCGCTGATGACGACGCCGGCCCGCGCATGGAAGGTGCGAGTCAGGTAGGCCACGGCCGGCGTCGGCATCGGCCCCAGCAGCAGACAGTCCATGCCTGCCGCCGACAGGCCGGCTTCCAGAGCCGATTCGAGCATGTACCCGGACACGCGCGTGTCCTTGCCCACCACCACCGTGCCACGGCCTTCCCGGCGCAGCACCGCGCCGACCGCCCAGCCCAGACGGAGCACGAAATCCGGCGTGAAGAACCCTTTCCCGACCGTGCCGCGCACCCCGTCGGTGCCGAAATAGCGTCGTTCAGCCATGATCCCCTCCTTGTACGGCCTCCAGCATGGCCAGCGCCTGCACGGTAGGTTCGACATCGTGCACGCGCAGCAACCGGGCGCCGCGCTCGGCTGCCAAAAGGGCCAGCGCGATGCTGCCGCCCAGCCGGTTCGTCACCGCCGCGCCGGTCAGGGCCCCGATCAATGACTTGCGCGACAGGCCGACCACCATTGGCAAGCCCGCCTGCGCCAGCCGCGGCAGGCCGCGCAACAGAGCCAGGTTGTGTTGGGCGGTCTTGCCGAAACCGAATCCGGGATCGAGCAGCAACTGCCGCCGTGCGATACCGGCCCGCTCGCAGGCGGCCACCCGCTCCTCCAGAAATTCGGCCACCTCGGCCACCACGTCCACATACCGCGGCGCCTGCTGCATCGTGCCGGGCTCGCCCTGCATGTGCATGAGCACGACCGGCACGCCAAGATCGGCCGCGGCTTGCAGGGCGCCTGGCTCGCGCAGCGCCGCCACATCGTTGATCAGGCCGGCGCCAGCGGCGACCGCCGCGCGCATCACCTGCGCATGGCGGGTGTCGATCGAAATGGGCACCCGAAGCTGCGGTGCCAGGCACTCGATGACCGGCAGCACCCGCTGCAGTTGCTCATCGACCGACACCCGGGCCGCACCGGGGCGTGTCGATTCCCCGCCGATGTCGATCAGCGCCGCGCCGGCCGCCTGCAGGGCAATCGCCCGCGCGCAGGCGGCCTGGACATTGCTCCCCAGACCATCGCCCGAGAACGAGTCGGGCGTCAGGTTCAGCACACCCATCACCGCCGGACGTGACAGGTCCAGCGGCTTGCCAGCGCAATCCAAGAGCATGCGATTCAGGCAGGCACGCAAGCCAACCGCGGCCGGCGCCGGTGGGCGCTAAGGCAGGCTCGGGGCGCCGTCCGCGCCGGGTTCCGCGGCCGGTGCCGGCGGCGGCGCCGGCCGATCGCTGGCCTGCGGAACGACCACGCGCGGCGGGCGGCCGGCCATTATGTCGTCGATCTGGTCCTTGTCGATGGTCTCGAAACGTATCAGCGCATCCGCCATCGCGTGCAGGGTATCCAGACGCGCGGTCAGGATTTCCTTGGCCCTGGCGTAGTTGCGCTCCAGGATGGCGCGGATTTCCTCGTCGATGGCCGCGGCCGTCTCGTCCGACACGTTCTTGTGCTGGGTCACGCTGCGGCCCAGGAACACCTCGCCCTCGTCCTCCTCGAAGGTCATCGGCCCCAGGCGCGCCGACATGCCCCAGCGAGTCACCATGTTGCGGGCGATCTCGGTGGTGCGCTTGATGTCGTTGGACGCGCCGGTGGTCACCGCCTGCGGCCCGAAGATCAGCTCCTCGGCGATGCGCCCGCCGTACAGGCTGCAGATCTGGCTCTCCAGGCGCTCGCGGCTGAGGCTGTAGCGGTCTTCCTCGGGCAGGAACATGGTCACGCCCAGCGCCCGGCCGCGCGGGATGATGCTGACCTTGTAGACCGGGTCGTGCGAGGGCACCGACAGGCCGACGATGGCATGGCCAGCCTCGTGGTAGGCGGTCAAGCGCTTCTCGTCCTCGTTCATGACCATCGAGCGGCGCTCGACACCCATCATGATCTTGTCCTTGGCACGGTCGAAGTCGTCCTGGTCCACGACCCGCTTGTTGAAACGCGCCGCGAACAGGGCCGCCTCGTTGACCAGATTGGCCAGATCGGCGCCCGAGAAACCGGGCGTGCCACGGGCCACTACCTCGGGATCCACGTCGCTGGCCAGCGGTACCTTCTTCATGTGGACTTTCAGAATCTGCGTGCGGCCGACGATGTCCGGCAGCGGCACGACGACCTGCCGGTCGAAGCGGCCGGGCCGCAACAGGGCCGGGTCGAGCACGTCCGGACGGTTGGTGGCCGCAATGACGATGACGCCTTCGTTGCCCTCGAAGCCGTCCATCTCGACCAGCAACTGGTTCAGGGTCTGCTCGCGCTCGTCATGCCCACCGCCCAGGCCCGCACCGCGGTGCCGGCCGACGGCGTCGATCTCGTCGATGAAGATGATGCACGGCGCGTGCTTTTTGGCCTGCTCGAACATGTCCCGCACGCGGGATGCACCGACGCCTACGAACAGCTCCACGAAGTCCGAGCCCGAGATGGTGAAGAACGGCACCTTGGCCTCGCCGGCAATCGCCCGCGCCAGCAGGGTCTTGCCGGTGCCGGGTGAGCCGACCATCAGCACGCCGCGCGGAATGCGGCCACCCAGGCGCTGGAACTTGGACGGGTCGCGCAGGAACTCGACCAGTTCGTGGACCTCTTCCTTGGCCTCGTCGACACCGGCCACGTCGGCAAACGTGACCCGCACCTGATCCTCCGTCAGCATGCGCGCCCGGCTCTTGCCGAATGGCATCACGCCGCCCTTGCCGCCGGGACCGCCCTGCATCTGGCGCATGAAGAACACCCACACGCCGATCAGCAGCAGCATCGGGAACCACGAGATGAACACCTGCATCAGCAGCGACTGGCGGTCCGGCGCCGCCACCTCGATGCCGACATTGTTGGCCAGCAGGTCGTCGATCATGTGCGGGTCTTCGGGCGTGTAGACGACGAATTTCTCGCCGCCCTTGGTCACGCCCCGCACGGCGCCCTGCTCGATGACCACGCGGTCCACCTGATTGCCCTTCACCTCGGCGATGAACTGCGAGTAATCCAGCGTGCGCTCGGTGGCCCGTTGCGGACCGAAGCTGTTGAACACGGCCATCAGCACCAGCGCCACCACGACCCAGAGGATGACGTTGCGGGACATTGAATTCACGTAGCGAATCTCCGGTCGCGGCGGTTATTGCGGGGTTATCGGCAGCATACCGCGGCCGATCAGGTAGTGCTCGCGGCTGCGGTCGCGCGAGGCGTCGGGCTTGCGCACCAGTACCTGCTCGAAATGCTCGGCAAATACCGCCCGAAGCCCCTGGCTGCCCGCGCCCTCGAAGCATTTGACCAGCAGTGCTCCGCGCGGTTTCAGCACCCGACCGGCAAAGTCCAGCGCCAGCTCGGCCAGGTGCAGCGCCGCCGGCTGATCGACATCGCGCACACCACTCAGATTGGGCGCCATGTCGGACATTACAAGGTCGGCGCCGTCCGGCAGCAGGCCGAGCATGTGCTCCAGCACCGCAGCGTCCCCAAAATCGCCCAGGATGAACTGAACACCCGGCAGCGGCGCCATGTCCAGCAGGTCGACCGCCAGCACCCGGCCGCGCGGCCCGACGATGGTGCTCGCCACCTGCGACCAGCCACCCGGCGCCGCGCCCAGATCGACCACCGTCGCGCCCGGCTGCAGCAGGCGATCGCGCCGGTTGATCTCCAGCAGCTTGAAGCTGGCCCGCGAGCGGTAGCCCTGCGCCTGCGCCTGGCGCACGTAGGGATCGGCAACGTGCTGCTGCAGCCAGCGGCGGCTGGAGCCGCGCCCGCTCAAGGCCGGATCACCGCGGGCGCGGCGCTAGCGATACTCGACGGCCAGGATTTCATAGACCTGCTCGCCGCCCGGTGCCGGTACCAGTACCTGATCGCCCACCTCGCGGCCGATCATGGCGCGCGCCAGGGGCGCCCGGAACGACAGCCGGCCCTGTTTGATATCGGCCTCGTCCATGCCGACCACCTGGTAGGTGACTTCCTCGTCGGTGTCGACGTTGACCAGCGTAACCGTTGCGCCGAACACCACCTTGCCGCCGGCCGCCAGCTTCGCCGGGTCGATCACCTCGGCGCGGCCCAGGCGATCCTCGATTTCGCTGATGCGGCCCTCGATGAAACCCTGCTGGTCCTTGGCCGCGTGGTACTCGGCGTTTTCCTTCAGGTCGCCGTGGGCGCGCGCCTCGGCGATGGCGGCGATAACGCGTGGGCGCTGCACGGATTTGAGGTCTTCGAGTTCGCGCCGCAGCTGCTCGGCGCCGCGGGCGGTAATGGGTTCACGGGTCATGTTGGTCTCAGTTCGATATGCAGTTGGCGCAGGCTCTCGACGCGAATCTCGCGCCCGCTTTGCAGCGCAAGGCAGGTGGCGCGCGCGCCGGCCAGCGTGGTGGTGTGCGGCACCTTGAAACGCAGCGCCGCGGCGCGAATGGCGAACGAATCGGCGATTGCCTGCTTGCCCTCGGTCGTGTTCAGGATGAACGCAATCTCGCCGTTGGTGATCATGTCCACGATGTGTGGTCGGCCTTCCTTGACCTTGTTGACCACGCCGCAGGGAATGCCGGCGTCGATCAGCAGCTCGGCCGTACCGCGCGTGGCCACCAGTTCGAAGCCGAACTGTCGCAGGTCCGCCGCCACCTGAACCAGCAGCGGCGTCTTGTCGGCCTGACGCACGCTGATGAAGGCACGCCCGCCGGTCGGCAGCGGGTTGCTGGAGGCCAGCTGCGCCTTGCCATAGGCCTCGCCAAAACTGCGGCCGATGCCCATCACCTCGCCGGTGGATTTCATCTCCGGCCCCAGGATGATGTCCACACCGGGGAACTTGGCAAACGGGAACACCGCTTCCTTGACCGAGTAATACGGTGGCAGCACCTCGTGATCATGGCCCTGCTCGGCCAGACCGATGCCGACCATGCAGCGCGCCGCCACCTTGGCCAGCGGCACTGCGGTGGCCTTGGACACGAACGGCACCGTGCGCGACGCGCGCGGGTTCACCTCCAGCAGGTACACATCGCCGTTCTTGACCGCGAACTGGATGTTCATCAGACCGACCACGCCCAATTCGTGCGCCAGCAGCACGGTCTGGCGGCGCATCTGGTCCACCACCTCGGGCGCCAGGCTGTAGGGCGGCAGGCAGCAGGCCGAATCGCCGGAATGCACGCCGGCCTGTTCGATGTGTTCCATCACGCCGCCGATGACGACATCCTTGCCGTCGCACACGGCGTCGACGTCGACTTCCAGCGCGTCATCCAGAAAACGGTCCAGCAACACCGGTGAGGCGGCCGACACGTGCTCGGCGTTGCGCATGTAGGCGCGCAGGCCGTCCTCGTCGTAGACGATTTCCATCGCCCGCCCGCCCAGCACGTAGGACGGGCGCATCACCAGTGGGTAGCCGATCTGCCCGGCGGCGGCGAGTGCCTGTTCCAGGCTGGCGGCCATGCGGTTGTCCGGCTGCAGCAGGCCAAGCTTGTCGACCACCTGCTGGAAGCGTTCGCGGTCCTCGGCGCGGTCGATGGCGTCCGGCGTGGTGCCGATGATCGGCGCACCGGCGGCCAGCAGCGCCCGGGCGAGCTTCAGCGGCGTCTGGCCGCCAAACTGCACGATGACCCCGACCGGCTGCTCGACGCGCACGACTTCGAGCACGTCCTCCAGCGTGAGGGGCTCGAAATACAGCCGGTCGGCGGTGTCGTAGTCGGTGGACACCGTCTCCGGGTTGCAGTTGACCATGATGGTCTCGTAACCGGCCTCGCGCAGCGCCAGCGCCGCGTGCACGCAGCAGTAGTCGAACTCGATGCCCTGGCCGATGCGGTTCGGGCCGCCGCCCAGAATCATCACCTTGCGCCGATCGGTCGGCTGCGCCTCGCACTCCTGCTCGTAGGTGGAATACAGATACGCGGTGGCGGCCGGGAACTCGGCGGCGCAGGAATCGACCCGCTTGTAGACCGGCAGCACGCCCAGCTGCCGGCGGCGCTGGCGCACGGCATCCTCGCTGGCCCCGAGCAGGCTCGCGAGGCGACTGTCGGCAAAACCCATGCGCTTCCAGGCGCGCAGCGTGACGGCCGCCGTGGCCGCAAGACTCGCGTCGGCGATGACCGCCTCGGTCTGCACCAGCTCGGCCAGTTGATCCAGAAACCACGGGTCGATGCCGGTCAGGGTCTGAACTTCGTCCAGCGTCAGTCCGCAGCGGAACGCGTCGCCGATGTAGCGGATGCGGTCGGCGCCGGGCACGCGCAGGCGCTGGCGCAGCCGGTCCATGGCGTCCGGCGCTGCGCAGTCCAGCAGCGGTGTCAGGCCGTCGATGCCGGTTTCCAGTCCGCGCAGCGCCTTTTGCAGCGACTCCTGAAAGGTCCGGCCGATGGCCATGACCTCGCCCACGGACTTCATCTGCGTGGTCAGCGTGGCATCGGCCTGCGGAAACTTCTCGAAGTTGAACCGCGGCACCTTGGTGACCACGTAATCGATGGTCGGCTCGAACGAGGCCGGCGTGGCGCCGCCGGTGATGTCGTTCTTGAGTTCGTCGAGCGTGTAGCCGACCGCCAGCTTGGCGGCCACCTTGGCGATCGGAAAGCCGGTCGCCTTGGAGGCCAGCGCCGACGAGCGCGACACGCGCGGGTTCATCTCGATCACCACCAGCTTGCCATCCTTCGGGTTGACGGCGAACTGCACGTTCGAGCCCCCGGTCTCGACACCGATCTCGCGCAGCACGGCGATCGAGGCGTCGCGCATGAGCTGGTATTCGCGGTCGGTCAGAGTCTGCGCCGGCGCGACGGTGATCGAGTCACCGGTGTGCACGCCCATGGCGTCGAAATTCTCGATCGAGCAGACGATGATGCAGTTGTCGTTGCGGTCGCGCACCACCTCCATCTCGAACTCTTTCCAGCCGATGATCGACTCCTCGATCAGCAGCTCGCCGGTCGGCGACAGATCCAGGCCACGCTCGCAGATGGCGACGAATTCCTCGCGGTTCCAGGCCACGCCGCCACCGCTGCCGCCCATCGTGAACGACGGCCGGATAATGGTCGGAAAGCCGATCTGTGCCTGCACCTGAATGGCTTCTTCCATGCTGTGGGCCAGCGCCGAGCGCGGCGTGCCCAGGCCGATGCGGCGCATGGCCTCGCGAAAGCGCTCGCGGTCCTCGGCCTTGTCGATGGCGTCGCGAGTGGCGCCGATCATCTGCACGCCGAATTTTTCGAGCACGCCCTCACGGGCCAGGTCGAGCGCACAGTTCAGGGCCGTCTGGCCGCCCATGGTCGGCAGCAGCGCCTGCGGGCGCTCGCGCTCGATGATCTTCTCCACCACCTGCCAGGTGACCGGCTCGATGTAGATGGCATCCGCCATGTCCGGGTCGGTCATGATGGTGGCCGGGTTCGAGTTGACCAGCACCACCCGGTAGCCTTCCTCGCGCAGCGCCTTGCAGGCCTGCGCGCCGGAGTAGTCGAACTCGCAGGCCTGGCCGATCACGATCGGCCCGGCGCCGATGATCAGGATGGTCTGGATGTCGGTACGTTTGGGCACGGGATTCCTCAGGCGCCGCGGTGGGCCGCCATCAGGTCGGCGAAGCGGTTGAACAGATGGGCGGCGTCGTGCGGCCCGGGGCTGGCTTCCGGGTGGCCCTGGAAACCGATGGCCGGCTGGCCGGAGTGGGCAATGCCCTGCAGCGAGCCGTCGAACAGCGACCGATGGGTGGCCGACAGACAGGCCGGCAGGCTTGCCTCGTCGACCGCGAAGCCGTGGTTCTGGCTGGTGATCAGCACCCGGCCGGTGGCCGTTTCCAGCACTGGGTGGTTGGCGCCGTGGTGGCCGAATTTCATCTTGACCGTGCGCGCACCGGCCGCCAGAGCCAGCAGCTGGTGGCCAAGACAGATGCCAAACAGCGGGATGCCGCGGTCCAGAAACTCCCGGATGGCGGCGATGGCGTAATCGCAGGGCTCCGGATCGCCCGGTCCATTCGACAGGAACACGCCGTCCGGATTCAGCGCCAGCACCTGTGCTGCCGGTGTGGTAGCCGGCACCACGGTCACTGCGCAGCCGGCCTGCACCAGACAGCGCAGGATGTTGCGCTTGATGCCGAAGTCGTAAGCCACCACCCGAAAGCGCGGCGCGGGCGGCGCCGCAAAGCCATCCAGCGTCCACGCGCCGCCGGTCCATTCATAGCGGCTTTCGCTGCTGACGACCTTGGCCAGATCCGCGCCAGCCAGGCCGCCGAACGCGCGGGCTTGCGCCACCGCGAAATCGGCGTCGATGTCCGCTCCGGCAACGATGCAACCGGCCTGCGCCCCGCCACGGCGCAGGCGGCCAGTCAGGGCGCGCGTGTCAAGGCCGGCAATGGCCACCACATTGCGCGCACGCAGGTAGGTGTCCAGGGATTCGCGCCCGCGCCAGCTGCTGTAGGCGCGCGGCAGATCGCGGATCACCAGCCCGGCGGCGTACACCTGCGGCGACTCCGCGTCGTCCGGGTTGCAGCCGACATTGCCGATGTGCGGATAGGTGAGCGTCACGATCTGCCGGCAGTACGACGGATCGGTGAGGATTTCCTGATAGCCGGTCAGGGCGGTGTTGAACACCACCTCGCCGACACTGTGACCGCTGGCGCCGATGGCGGCGCCGTGCAGCAGCGTGCCGTCGGCGAGGGCGAGAAGGGCTGGCTCGGGCAAGACGGGCTCCGCGGCTTGGGATCGGGCGCAGCAAAAGCGACGGAGGGCGTTGCCGCCGCCCGTCGACACAGGTGCTGGTAAGGCCGGCATTCTACCGGCACTGCCCGGCCGTGGCCAAGCACGGCAATCGACGGGGGCACCCACCAAAACCCCGGCCGATCGATTGTTTACCACCCCGCTTCGCGACGTTACAGCCGCCGAACGACCGCGAACCGACACGGACGAGAAAAGCCTGCGAGATCGGCCAGGCGCTTCGCAAGGACGATGGCGGACGGCACGGGCGATGTCGACGAGCAGGCTCGAGGGCTTGCTGTCGCCAACCTTCATCTTGGAAATCTTTGCGGACAACCAGCCCTCGATTAAGGACGGCATCGCTCAAGCGCAGTGAGCCGCCGCGAAAGGATGAAGCGGCGTGCGCCGAGCCGGTGAGGATAGGACCCGCTCGCCAGGCTCGCCCAGACCCACCTTAACGATTGGTTCTTGACGCAATGCTGATATATTATTGCGACTGACTCGCATTAACATTACCAAGAACGTCAGTTTTCACCCCTGTCCGGCACTCACGACCATGACTGACAGCAACGCACCGCCGCGCAAAGGACCGACCGACGAGGCGGAAGGCGCACCGCCCCGCTACACCAGCGAGCAATTGTTTGTCGGGATGCGCCATGTGGTGATCGTGCATGGCACGCGCGAGTACAGCCTGCGCCTGACGGCCGCCAACAAGCTCATTCTGACGGCCTGAGCCATGCCCATGACCGATCGGGTAGGCCGTGCGCAGCCTGTGCACGAGGGCATCGCCGGCGCCGGCTGCGCGGTTGTCCTGCACGCACTCGCGGCCTTCCTGCTGCTGCGTCAGGTTCCGACCCTGCCGCTGACGCCGCCGCAGATCATCCAGATGAGTCTGATCGCTGAACCTCAACCGGAACCACGCCCGGCGCCGCAATCCCCAGCCCCGCAGCCGGCAGCGGCACAAGCGGCGAAGGCGCCACCGATTCCCAGCCCACAGCCGCGACCGCAGCGCCGCCCGGCACCCAGGCCGGTGGCGGCGAAACCGATGCCCTTAGCCCCGGCGCCGACCCAATCCGTCCCCTCGGCACCGGCCCCGACAGTCGTATCCGCCAGCATTTCGGACGCCCCGGCGGTCGCGGCACCCGCTGCCACGACGGCGCCCGTGGAAGTGACCCAACCGCGCTTCGACGCCGCGTATCTGAACAATCCGGCGCCGCCCTATCCGCCCCTTTCGCGTCGTCTGGGTGAACAGGGACGCGTCCTGATGCGGGTCTATGTCGATCCCAACGGAACACCGACCCAGGTCGAGTTGCGCCAATCAAGCGGCTCACAGCGACTTGACACCGCCGCCCAGACGGCCGTGCGGCGCTGGCGCTTCGTCCCTGCCCGGCGCGGGAGCGAGGCGGTGGGCGCCTGGGTTCTGGTGCCTATTTCATTCAATCTGAGGAATTCCTGATGGAGCAGACGCTTGGCATTGCCCACTTTCTGTCGCACGTCGACGGCGTCGGCCGGTTCTTGCTGGTGATCCTGCTGGCGATGTCGCTGGCCACCTGGTACCTGATCGCCACCAAGACCCTGTCCAGCTGGCGCATGGCGCGTCAGCGCCGGCAGTTCATGGCCGTATTCCAGCAGGCCCAGGGGCTGGAGGAACTGGGTGATTTCGTACGGGCGCGGGGTGCCGACGAGCCGTTCTCGAACTTGACCGCCCAGGGACTGGCGGCGGCGCAGCAGTACGCCGCACGCACCGGCCAGCGGTTGATCGAATCCGTGCCGCCCGATGAGTTCCTGACGCGCGCCTTGCGCCGCGCCATCGAGCAGGACACCGCCCGCCTCGAGTACGGCCAGACGCTGCTGGCTTCGGTGGCCTCGGCAGCGCCATTCGTTGGCCTGTTCGGCACCGTGTGGGGCATTTACCACGCCCTGCTCGCGATTGGCATGAGCGGCCAGGCCAGCCTCGACAAGGTAGCCGGCCCGGTTGGCGAGGCGCTGATCATGACCGCCTTGGGTCTTGCCGTCGCCATTCCTGCCGTGCTGGCCTACAACGCCGTCGCCCGCAGCAACCGCCTGTTGCTTGCCGAGCTCGATGGCTTCGCGCACGACCTGTTCGCCTTCATGTCGACCGGCATCCGCTCCACTCCGGCACGCCGGGAGCCCACCCCGGCACACCCTGCGCCGCCGGTGAGCCGATTGATCGAGGAGTCCGCCTGATGGCCTTCGGAGGATTCGGCGACCAGGGCCAGCAACGGCCGACGGCGGAGATCAACATGATCCCGCTGATCGACGTAATGCTGGTGCTGCTGGTGATCTTCATCGTCACCGCGCCGCTGCTCACCCACGCCGTGCGCGTCGACCTGCCGCAGGCCAGCAGCGCGCCGGCGCCGGCCGATCCGCAGGCGATCGAGGTCAGCATCGACGCCCAGGGCCAGACCTTCTGGAACGCCGAACCGGTGACTGAAGAGGAACTCGCCGCACGCCTGGCCGCCACCGCGCAACGCCACCCGCAGCCGGAACTGCGCCTGCGCGCCGACGGCGCCGTGGCCTATCGCAAGGTGGCGCTGGTAATGGCCGCCGCGGCCAGCGCTGGACTCGAGCGCATCGGTTTTGTCACGACCCCGAAGGGGGAAACGCCATGACCTGACCCGTTCCGCCTGTCGATCACCAAATCCAGCCAGCCAGCCCGTGCATGCCAGCCAGCTCCACCGTCCGAATCCATCCCGGAGCACTCCATGCAATGCGCGAAGCCCCACCGGACCACGCCGGCTGCAACCCCGACTCCCGCCTCAAGAATTTCCCTGCCGCTGGGCGCCCTGGTCACCGGCATGCTGCTGGCGCCACTGGGCGCACTGGCCGCCGACGAAACCACCCTGCCGCAGGTGAACGTACAGGACGATCGCCTCGACGACACGCCCGAGGGCTACCAGGGCGGCACCACGCGCGTCGGCAAGATCGACCAGCTGGCCAAGGACGTCCCGCAGGCGCTGACTGTCGTATCGCAGCAGCTGATGCAGGAGACCAACGCCAACACGCTGAAGGAAGCCCTGCGCCACGTCAGCGGGCTGACGTTCAACGCCGGCGAGGGCGGCCGCATCGGCGACAACATGATGTTGCGCGGCTTCTATTCGTTTGGGGACCTGTACCTGGACGGTGTCCGCGACGTGGCCCAGTACAACCGCGAAACCTTCAACCTGGAACAGGTGGACGTGCTGCGCGGCTCGGCGGCCATGCTGTTTGGCCGCGGTCAGGCCGGCGGTGTCATCAACCAGGCCAGCAAACTGCCGATGCTGCAGAACCGCAACGAAGTGGCGCTGACCGGCGGCACCGACACCTACCGCCGCGGCACGGCCGATCTGAACTATGTGCTGGCCGATCACACGGCGGTGCGCCTTAACGTGATGAAAACCGACGCCGGCAGCACCCGCGACTACGTCAACTCCGAGCGTGAAGGCGTCGCACCGAGCATTGCGCTGGGCCTGGGCACGGCCCACGAACTGACGCTCAGTCACATGTACCTGAAGACGCACAACACGCCCGACTACGGCGTACCGTTCTTCCAGCAGCGGCCGCTCGATGTGCCCAAGGACCGTTTTTTCGGCACTACGGACGACTACGAAGACAACCGCACGAACATCACCACCGCCACTTACAAGTACAGCTATTCGACCAATACCACCTTGCGCACGGTGCTGCGCCACGCCGACTACACGCGCGACCTGTGGGGCGTGGTGCCGCGCCTGGCGGCGGGTGCAACGGAAGCATCGATTGCCAACGGCACGGCCATCCTGAACCGTGGCCGCCAGGCGCGCGGCGGCGAGGAGAAAACCTGGACCAGCCAGACCGACCTGACCACCAAGTTCGACACCGGTTGGCTCAAGCACGAGGTACTGTTTGGCCTGGAGTTGCTCGACGAGGAGGCCGGCCGCTGGTCTTACAACGCCATCGCCAGCGCCGTCGCACCCCCCACCACGGTGGGCAACCCGAACGCCTCGCCACTGCTGCCGGCAACCTACGGCAACCGCGTCAAGAACGGCATCACCACCTACGAGGGCCGCACCTGGGCGCCATACCTGCAGGACATGATCGAATTCCTGCCCGGCTGGAAGGTCTTTGGCGGTGCCCGCTGGGACGATCTGGACGCCGACTACAGCACCGGTGCCAAGGTGAAGTACGGCGAGTGGAGCTACCGGGCCGGTCTGTCGCACCAGCCGACCGATTTCCAGCACTACTACGCCGCCTGGAGCGACTCGTTCAATCCGACCGCCGACCTCTACCAGTTCACGCCGACCAGCGTCGTGTGGCCGGCCGAGCGCAGCCGCACGTATGAGCTGGGCGCGAAATGGGAGCTGTTCGAGGGCGATCTGTCACTGCGCACATCTATCTACCGCACCGAAAAGACTTGGGAACGCAATACCGATATCGAAACAGCCGGCGCCAATCCGCTGCTCACCAAAAAGCGCCACACCGATGGCATCGAGCTGGAAGCCGCCGGGCGCATCACGCCGCGCTGGGAGGTATTCGCCGGCACGGCGCTGATGGACCCGCGCATCGACACCGCCCGCCCGGGCGGCAATCCGAATGTCGAGGGCATGCGCCCACGCAACGCACCCACCTATACCTACAATCTGTGGACTACCTACAAGCTGGACCACGGCTGGAAAGTGGGCGGCGGCGTCGAAGCCAAGGCGAAGCGTCTGGCTTACGGCATCGGCGGCGGCACGGCAGCGATCACGCCCAACGTGGCGCCCGCCTACCGGCGCTGGGACGCCATGGTGGCCTACGAACAGCGCCGCTATGAGGTGAAGCTGAACCTGATGAACGTGTTCGACAAGCGTTACTACGAGTCGCTGTATGAAAACGGCGGTCATGTGGTGCCGGGCACCGGCCGGGCAGTGCAGCTGGTAACCGAGTTGAAGTTCTGACCCTGAGCGTGCCGAGCGCCCTTGCCAGGGGCGGCCCGGCGCGCCCTAATCGCTCGCGGGAGGCGCCGTGCTGCTACAGATTCCGCAGGTCGTGGATGCCGGCACCCTTGCGGAGTGCCGCCGCCTGCTGACCGGCGCCGACTGGATCGACGGCGGCGTCACCGCCGGCACACAGTCGAATCTGGTTAAGAACAACCAGCAACTGCCGGAAGACGCACCGGCGGCGGCGCAGGCGCGCGCCCTGGTGCTGCAGGCATTGAGCACGAACGCGCTGTTCTTCACCGCCGCATTGCCCAAGCGCATCTACCCGCCGCTGTTCAACCGCTACGAGGGCGCCCGAAACGCCTTCGGCAGTCACATCGACAACGCCATCCGTACTCATCCGGCCACCGCCCGCCACGTGCGCAGCGACCTGTCGGCCACGCTGTTCCTCTCGGACCCGGACAGTTACGACGGCGGCGAGCTGGTGATCGAGGACAGCTTCGGCAGCCAGCGGGTCAAGCTGGCGGCCGGCGACCTGGTGCTGTATCCGGCCTCCAGCGTGCATCGCGTCGAGCCGGTCACCCGCGGCGCCCGCCTGGCGTGCTTCATGTGGATCGAGAGCATGGTGCGGGAGACCGAACGCCGCCGCCTGCTGTACGAGCTCGACATGGCCATCCTGGCCCTGCGCACCGACACCGGCGACAGCCCGGCCGTGGTGCGCCTGACCGGGTGTTACCACAACCTGCTGCGCATGTGGGCCGAGGTCTGAACATAAACCCGCAGTTTCAATCGCCTGCGCGATTCCTGCGTTGGATGTCCGTGCCCGGGCCCTAAAGAATGTAGCGGCTCAGGTCCTGATCGCCGGCCAGATCCTTGAGGCGCTGGTCGACATAGGCGGCATCCACCGTCACCTGGTGGCCGCTGCGGTCGGGCGCCGCAAAGGACAGGTCTTCCAGCAGGCGCTCCATGACCGTATGCAGGCGGCGGGCGCCGATGTTCTCGGTGCGCTCGTTGACCTCGAACGCAATCTGCGCCAGCCGCTGCACACCCTCCGGCACGAATTGCAGCGTGACGCCTTCGGTGGCCAGCAGCGCCGTGGCCTGCTCGGTGAGCGCCGCGTCGGTGTCGGTCAAAATGCGCACGAAATCCTCGACCCGCAGCGATTCGAGCTCGACGCGGATCGGCAGCCGGCCCTGCAGCTCCGGGATCAGATCCGATGGCTTGCTCAGGTGAAACGCACCGGACGCGATGAACAGGATGTGATCCGTGCGCACCTGGCCGTACTTGGTGGTGACGGTGCTGCCCTCGATCAGCGGCAGCAGGTCGCGCTGCACGCCCTCGCGCGACACCTCGCCGCCGCTGCCACCTTGGCCGCCGCCGCGCTGGGTGATCTTGTCGATCTCGTCGATGAACACGATGCCGTTCTGCTCGGCATTGGCGATGGCGCTGCGCTTGATGTCGTCGTCGTTGACGAACTTGGCGGCTTCCTCGTCGGTCAGCAGGCGCAGCGCCTCCTGCACCCGCACCTGACGCCGGCGCGTGCGCCGCCCGCCCAGGTTCTGGAACATGCCCTGCAGCTGCTGGGTCAGTTCTTCCATGCCCGGCGGGGCCATGATCTCGACCCCGACCTGCGGCAGGCTGACTTCGACCTCCACCAGCTTGTCGTCGAGCTGGCCTTCGCGCAGGCGCTTGCGCAGCTTCTGGCGCGTGTCGGCGGCGGCGTCGGCGGTCGACCAGCTGTCCTCGCTGCGCGAACCGGGCAGCAGCAGGTCCAGCACGCGCTCCTCGGCGGCATCCTGGGCGCGGTGGCGCACCTTGGCCAGTTCCTGCTCGCGGGTCTGCTTGACGGCCACGTCCATCAGGTCGCGGATGATGGACTCCACGTCACGGCCGACGTAGCCGACCTCGGTGAACTTGGTCGCCTCGATTTTCAGGAACGGCGCCCCGGCCAGGCGCGCCAGGCGGCGCGCGATCTCGGTCTTGCCGACGCCGGTCGGGCCGATCATCAGGATGTTCTTGGGCGTGATCTCGTGCCGCAGCGGCTCGGCCACCTGCTGACGGCGCCAGCGGTTGCGCAGGGCGATGGCCACGGCACGCTTGGCGGCGTCCTGGCCAATGATGTGCTTGTCCAGTTCCTGGACGATTTCGCGCGGGGTCATGGACATGGGCCGATACGGGCGTCAGGCGCCCAGTTCCTCGAAGGTGAATTCACGGTTGGTGTAGATGCAGATGTCGGCGGCGATGCCCAGCGCCGCCTCCACGATCTGCCGCGCATCGAGCTGCGAGTGATCCAGCAGCGCGCGCGCCGCGGACTGGGCGAAGGCGCCGCCGGAGCCGATGGCCATCAGGCCATCCTCGGGCTCCAGCACGTCACCGTTGCCGGAGATGATGAGCGAGGTTTCCGCGTCGGCCACCGCCAGCATGGCCTCCAGCCGCCGCAGCAGCCGGTCGGTGCGCCAGTCCTTGGCCAGCTCCACCGCCGCGCGGGCGAGTTGACCGGAGTGTTTTTCGAGCTTGGCGTCGAACAGCTCGAACAGCGTGAAGGCATCCGCCGTGGCGCCGGCAAAGCCGGCCAGTACCCTGCCGTGGTGCAGGCGGCGCACCTTGCGCGCGCCGCGCTTCATGACCATGTTGCCGAGCGTGACCTGGCCGTCGCCGCCGAGCACCACCCGGCCGTTGCGCCGGACGGACAGGATGGTCGTGCCGTGAAAGGCTTCCATGCGGTTTCCGTCGTTGTTTCGATGAACCGGCGATTCTACCCGCCGCCTGCGCCGTCTCAGTCTGGTACGACCGCCAGCGCCGCGTCGAGTTGCTGCAGCGGCGTGTGGAAGTGCGGCGAGAAGCGCACCCCGCCGCCGCGCGGCGCGCACACCACGCCCGCTTCACTCAAGCGGCGGTGCAGCGCGGCGTTGTCGATGCCGCGATGGCGAAAGGTGACGATGCCGCTGCGACGCTCGGCGCGCGGGTCACTGAGCAGCTCCAGGCCGGGCGCGGCGCTGATGCGTTCGATCAGGTGCGCGCTGCGTTCCAGCAGGTCTGCCTGCACGCCTTGCATGCCGTATTCCTCCAGCAGCGACAGGCTGGCATCCAGCCCGTGGGCACCCAGCAGGTTCGGGCTGCCGCACTCGAAGCGCCGCGCGTCGTCGGCCGGCTGCCATTCGGTTGCGTCGAAATCGCCGGCCTGGCGCGTCATGTGCCAGCCATACTGGTACAGCGTCAGGCGCTCGCGCCAGGCTGGCCGCACCCACAGCAGCGCCAGGCCCTCCGGCCCCAGCATCCACTTGTGACCGTCCGCCATCACGAAGTCGGCCTGGACCGCGTCGACATCGAAGGCCAGCGCACCCAGGCTCTGGATGGCGTCCACGCACAGCGCCACGCCGCGCCTGCGGCAGGCCGCGCCCAGGCGCTCCAGGTCCATGCGCAGGCCGTTGCCGTACTGCACGGACGACACCGTGAGCAGGCGCGTGCGGCTGTCGATCAGGTCCAGCAAGGTCTGCTCGGGATCGCTGGCGCCGGTCAGCTGTGCCACCCGGCACTGCACGCCAAGCCGCGCCAGCGCCTGCCAGGCAATCCGATTCGACGGGAACTCCTCGGCTGCCAGCACCAGGTTGTCGCCGGCCTGCCAGGGGAACCCGAAGGCCACCACCGAGATCGCCTCCGAGGTGTTCTTCAGCAGCGCAACATCCGGCGCCTGCGCACCGATCAGCCGCGCCAGGCGCTCGCGCAGCAGCCGCTCGACCTGCAACCAGCGCGGGTAGTGGCGCGCCCCATCGCGGGCATTCTCGGCCGCAAAGCGCGCCACGGCGTCCGCCGTGCGGCGCGGCCACGGCGCGACCGCGGCGTGGTTCAGGTAGATCAGGTCGGGAGCAAGGTCGAATTCGGCAGCAAGGTTCATGTCGGGCCATCCCGGCGGGAGTCGTGGGTCCAGTATCGCCCGCGACCGTTCGCAAGGGCGTTCTCGGCGCGCATGGGCGTGGCTTCACGGCGACCAGCCTGAACGAAACGCGGCACGATCCGCGGCGCCTTTTCTCGACTGTGTCGAGCATCGGCAGACGTGCTGATCGCGCGTGCTGATCGCGGCCGACAGACCAAGGACAACGATGACCGAAACTTCCCGGTCGCTGCAGGCGCAGGTCGACGCACAGCCGTGCAGACGCCTGCAGTGGCAGGTCGTGGGCCTGTGCTAGCTGGTCAACATCCTGGACGGCTTCGATCTGCCGGGCATTTCCCTTCAGTGAAACAGCTGCGACCACATTGCGCCAACGGCGATGTGTTCGGGGCTCAAGATTGCGGATTGGGTGCAGGCCACGCGCTTGAACAGGATCAGGCGCCCTAGCCTGCGTACTGCGCGTTCGGGTCGCCACCGTTTTCTGGTCCGTTACACTACGCTCGTCCCGCTACCCTCTCCCGCCGGTCAGCGCACACCTGCGCTGTGTCTGCGCCGAGACTCTGGCGAGGCAGTAGTTTGACCGACCGGTCGGTCTGCCGCCGTGTGGGCTGAACACCGCATGCGGCCGTACTCCATAAAACACGTACCTTCAATACCGTGGGCCTGTCCCGGATAACGGGCTCGAACGTGCCTTATGGCTTGCCCCGGTCAACGCCCCCATCACACTCTTTCCACGCCATGAACGACACCGCTGACACCCCGCCCCCAGCCACGCCCGAACCATCCGATCTGCGTCGCCGCCTGCGCCGGCCACTGTTTGCGCTCGGCGCTGTCGTGGTCGCTGTCGGCAGCGGATATTTCTATCTGCGCGGCCAGCGCTACGCGAGCACTGACGATGCCTACATCAAGGCCACCGTGGTCAAGATCAGCCCGGAAGTGACGGGCAAGGTGGTTCAGATTGCGGTGCATGAAAACCAGGCGGTGAAGGCCGGCGAGGTGCTGGTGCAGTTGCGCCAGCAGCCGTACCAGATCGCCCTGGCGCAGGCCACGGCCAGCATGGATAACACGGCCCGGCAGATCGAGGCGCTGCGCGCCACCCACGGCCAGCGCCGGGCCGACCTGTCGCAGGCCGAGGTCGACATCAATTACTACCAGCGCGAGTTCACTCGCCAGCAGGACCTGGTGGTGCGCGGCTTCACGTCGCGTACTGCCTACGAAGAGGCGCAGCACAAGCTGGCCGCGGCACGCAAGGGCGCCGATGCGGTCGTGCAGTCCATGCATCAGGTCTCGGCGATCCTGAGCGGCGACCCGGCCACGCCGCTGGACCACATCCCGATGTACCTGCAGTCCCGCGCGCAGGTGGATCAGGCGCAGCTGAACCTGGACCGCACGACGCTCAAGGCGCCGATGGACGGCGTGGTGGCGCGGGTCCAGGAAATCGGCCCGGGTGACGTCGTCAATGTCGGACAGGCGCTGTTCAGCCTGGTCGACGTCGAGCACCCATGGATCGAGGCCAACTTGAAGGAAACCGACCTGACCTACGTGCACGTCGGCCAGCCGGCGCAGGTGCGCGTGGACAGCTATCCGGATCAGGTCTGGCACGCCACCGTCGAAAGCATCAGTCCGGCCACCGGCAGCGAGTTTTCTATGTTGCCGCCGGAGAACGCCAGCGGCAACTGGGTAAAGGTGGTGCAGCGGGTGAAAGTGCGCCTGAGCCTGGACCCGCACGAGCACGAGGAGCCCCTGCGCGCGGGCCTGAGCGTGAACGTGCGCATCGACACCGGCCGCTATGCCAGCTGGCTGACGGGCTGAGCCGTGACCGTTGTCGACGCCGGCAGCCGGCGCCTGATCACGCTTGGCACCATGCTGGCGACGGCCATGATGTCGCTGGATTCGACCATCGCCAACGTGGCCCTGCCGCACATGCAGGGCAGCATGGCGACCACGGCCGACCAGATCACCTGGGTACTGACGTCCTATATCGTCGCGGCGGCTATCCTGACTGCGCCGACCGGCTGGCTGGCGTCGCGCTTTGGCATCCGCCGGGTGTTTCTGGCGTCGGTGGCCGGCTTCACAACTGCCTCGGTGCTGTGCGGCATGGCCGCCACCTTGCCGCAGATGGTGCTGTTCCGCATCCTGCAGGGCAGCTTTGGCGCCTCGCTGGCACCGCTGTCACAGGCGGCGCTGCTGGACGCCTACCCGCGCGAGCGGCACGGCTCGGCCATGGCCATCTGGGGGCTTGGCGTGACAGTGGCGCCGATTCTTGGACCGACCCTGGGCGGCTGGCTGACCGACAACTACAACTGGCGCTGGGTGTTCTATATCAACGTGCCGCTGGGCGTGCTGGCGTATCTGCTGCTTGCCGGTCAGCTGCCCAGACGCTCGCCGCGCACCGACAAGCCCTTCGACTGGGCCGGTTTCGTGATGCTCAGCGTCGCCGTCGCCGCCTTTCAGCTGATGCTGGACCGCGGCCAGCAGAAGGACTGGTTCGGCTCCACCGAGATCGTGGTCGAATCCGTGCTGGCGGGGCTGTTCCTGTATTTCCTGATCGTGCACACGGCCACCACGCGCCGGCACCCGTTCGTCGACCCGGCCTTGCTGCGGGACCGCAATTTCAGCGCCGCGTGCATGCTGACCTTCGTGGTCGGCATCGTGCTGTTCGCCACCCTGGCGCTGCTGCCGCCGCTGATGCAAGGCCTGCTCGGTTACCCAGTGGTGCTATCCGGCCTGCTGCTGGCGCCGCGCGGCCTGGGCAGCATGGTCGCCATGCTGTTGATCGGCCGCATCATCAATCGCATCGATCCACGCCTCCTGGTCGGCCTGGGTTTCGTCATCGCCGCGATTGCGCAGTGGCAGATGTCCGGCTTCAGCCTGGATGTCGGGACGCGCGACATCCTGATGACCGGCATCGTGCAGGGCGTGGGCGTGGGCCTGATCTGGGTGCCGCTGAGCACACTGGCGTTTGCCACCCTGCCGGCGTCCCGGCGCGGCGAGGCTGCCAGCCTGATGAACCTGATACGCAACCTTGGGTCGAGCGTCGGTATTTCCCTGGTCACCACGCTGCTGGCACGCAACATCCAGATCAACCATGCGCAGATCGGCGAACACCTGACGCCGTTTCGCCTGCACGAGCTGCCGGCGATGCTGCAAAACAACCTGCCGCTGCTGGACGCCGAGGTCAATCGCCAGGCCAGCATGATTGCCTACACCAACGATTTTCACGTGATGATGATCGCCACCGCCCTGGCGGCGCCGCTGGTGTTCCTGCTGCGCCGCCCGGCGCGTATCGAGCTTGACCCCGCCGCCATGGCCGAGTGAGGCCCAGCCTCGCGCCGGTGCGGCGCGAGGGATTTAAGGCAGCGCTTTGACCAGCGCCGGCACCGCCTCGAACAGGTCGGCCACCAGACCGATGTCGGCCACCTCGAAGATCGGCGCGTCGGCGTCCTTGTTGATGGCGACGATGGTGCCGGCGTCCTTGATGCCGGCCAGGTGCTGGATGGCGCCCGAGATGCCGACCGCGATGTACAGCTCCGGCGCCACCACCTTGCCGGTCTGGCCGACCTGCATGTCGTTGGGCACGAAGCCGGCGTCGACTGCCGCCCGCGAGGCACCGGCCGCGGCCCCCAGCTTGTCGGCCAGCTCGAAAATCAGCCGGAAGTTCTCGCTGCTGCCAACGCCGCGGCCACCCGAAACCACCTTGTTGGCGGATTGCAGGTCCGGTCGGTCCCTGGAGCCGGCACGCAGCTCGACGAAGCGGGTGTGCGTCGGCAGCTCGGCGCTGCTGCTGACGATCTCCACCGGCGCCGACGCCTGTTCGCCGACCGCCTTGTAGGAGGCCACGCGCACGGTGCCGACCACCGGCGCGCCGTCCGGCACGCTCACGGTCAGGATGGCGTTGCCGGCATAGATCGGCCGCTCGAAGCTGCGCGGGCCGAGCACCTTCATGATGTCGGATACCGCCGGGGCGCCCAGCAGCGCCGCCACGCGCGGCAGCAGATCCTTGCCGAAGGTGGTGGATGGCCCGAGCACGTAGCCGTAACCGGCCGCCAGCTCGGCGATTTGCGGTGCCAGGATTGCCGCCAGCGGCGCGGCGTTGCGGGCATCGGCGTTCTTCAGCACCCGGCTCACGCCGGCCAGCGCCGCCGCCTGCGCGCACACGCCATCCAGCCCGGCGCCGTCGGCGCCGGACACCAGCACGTCGATGCTTTCGGCGCCCAGGTCCGCGCAGCAGGCCAGCACCTTGGCGGTGCCGGCGTTCAGTTTGGTGCCGTCGTGTTCGGCAACCAGCAATACCTTGGCCATCAGATCAGCCCCCGCCCCTGCAATTCCGTTACCAGTTCTTCAACGCTCTTTACCTTGATGCCGGCACCGCGCGCCGGTGGCGGGCGCACCGCGCCCAGCTCCAGGCGCGGCACATTGCCACCCAGCAGTTCGGCGACCGGCTTGACATCCAGCGGCTTTTTCTTGGCCTTCATCATCTCCGGCAGCTTGACGTAGCGCGGCTCGTTCAGGCGCAGGTCGGTGGTGAACACGGCCGGCAGGTCGACCTCGATGACCTCGAGGCCGGCGTCCACCTCCCGCGTGACGCGGGCGGTGCCGCCGTTGATCTCGATGGCCGATGCGAAGGTCGCCTGCGGCCGGCCCCACAGGGCGGCCGTCATCTGCCCGGTCTGACCGGAGTCGTCGTCGATGGCCTGCTTGCCCAGCAGCACGATGTCGGCCTGCTCCTGCTGCGCCAGGGCACAGAACACCTGCGCGGCTTCCAGTGGCTGCAGGGCGGTGGCCGATTCCACGTGGATGGCGCGGTCCATGCCCATGGCCAGCGCCGTGCGCAGCTGTTCCTGCACCGCCTGCGGGCCGATGCTGACGGCGACCAGTTCGGTGGCGTGGCCGCGCTCGCGCAGGCGGATGGCTTCCTCGACGGCGATTTCGTCGAACGGATTCATGCTCATCTTGACGCCGTCGGTGAGCACACCGCTGCCGTCGGGTTTGACGCGGATGCGGACGTTGTAGTCGACCACGCGCTTGACGCCCACCAGGACTTTCATGGTTTCTCCTCGGGAAATGACCGCCGGGCGGTCGTCTTACAGATTGACGTAATTGGGACCGGCGCCGCCTTCCGGCGGCACCCAGGTGATGATCTGGTACGGATCCTTGATGTCGCAGGTCTTGCAGTGCACGCAGTTGGCGGCGTTGATCTGCAGGCGCAGGGCGCCTTCCTCCTCGACCATCTCATACACATTGGCCGGGCAGAAGCGCGTGCACGGATTGCCGTATTCCTGCCGGCAGCGGGTGACGCAGATGTTGGTGTCGGCCACGTGCAGGTGCACCGGCTGGTCCTCGTCGTGCTCGGTGGCGGCGAAGTACACGGAGGCCAGCCGGTCGCGCGGCTCGAGCGTGCGTTCCACGTAATCGGGCGGCGGCGCGCCGGCCGACAGAGGATGCAGCGCGCTGTGGTCGGCATGGTTGCGCAGCGTCCAGGGCGTGTGACCGAGGGTCACCGTTTCGAGCGCCGCATTGGCCAGGCCGGCCCACAGGCCGTGGTGGAAGCCAGGGCGGATGTTGCGCACGCGCCTCAGTTCCGCCGCCGACGGCGAGGCCCGCCAGCCGGCATCGAAGCGGTCGCCCGCTTCAGCCACCAGATGCTCGGCCGCCAGCATGCCGGCGCGCAGCGCCATGTGCGTGCCCTTGATCTTGGGCACGTTGATCATGCCGGCGGCGTCACCCACCAGCAGCGCGCCGGGCATGCCAAGGCGCGGCAGCGACTGCAGCCCGCCTTCCACCAGTGCCCGGGCGCCGGCCGAGATGATGCTGCCGCCTTCCAGCAGCGGCTTGACGGTCGGGTGGTGCTTGAACTGCTGGAAGGCCTCGAAGGGCGAGAAGTTCGGATCGCTGTAATCGAGCCCGACCACGAAACCCACCGCCACCCGATCGTCAGTCAGGTGATAGATGAAGCTGCCGCCGTAAGTGGCCGAATCCAGCGGCCAGCCGATGGTGTGCTGCACCAGGCCCGGATCGCCGCGGCCGGCCGGCAATTGCCACAGCTCCTTCATGCCGATGCCGTAGGTCTGCGGATCGATGCCGGCGTCGAGCCCGAAATGGCGGATCAGCTGCTTGGCAAGGCTGCCGCGGCAACCCTCGGCCAGCACGGTGGTCTTGGCGTGGATATCGATGCCGGGGGTGAAGCTGTCCTTCGGTCGACCCTGCTTGTCCAGACCCATGTCGCCGATGCGCACGCCGATCACACGCTGGCCGCCCTCGTCGAACAGCGGCTCGGCGGCGGCAAAACCCGGAAACACCTCGACGCCCAAGGCCTCCGCTTGCGGCGCCAGCCAGGCACACAGCGCCCCCAGCGAGACGATGAAATTGCCGTGATTGCGCATCTGCGGCGGGATCACCGGCGAGCGCAGGCGGCGGGTCTTGGTCAGGAACGCGAACTCGTCGTGACGCACCGGCACGCACACCGGCGGCGGAGTGTCGCGCCAGCCGGGCAACAGCTCGTCGAGCGGCTGCGGCTCGATGACCGCGCCCGACAAGATCTGCGCGCCGACCTGCGAGGCCTTGTCGATCAGGCACACGCTCATGCCGGGGCTGAGCTGCTTGAGGCGGATGGCGGTAGCCAGGCCGGAGGGGCCGGCACCGACCACCAGCACGTCGAATTCGATCACGTCGCGCTCGCTCATCGCCGCCTGATCCCCTTGGTCAGCCAGTTATTCATTTTCATTGCCGGATTGTCCACCAGCGGACCGGGGTCGCGGGCATAAGCCGCTCCTGCAAAAACGCCATGGCCGCGCCCGCACGCACAAGCTTTTTCAATTACGCAGCGGCTTGCCGGTCGCCAGCATGTGTTCCATGCGCGCCTGGGACAGGGGCAAGCGCAGCAGTTCCAGGAAATGCTCGCGCTCCAGGCGCAGCAGGTCGTGTTCGGTCACCTGCCCCCCTGCCCCGCCGCTCATCACGGCGGCCATGTGGCCGGCCACCACCGCGTCGTGGGCGGTCATTTTACCGGCCTCGACCTGCGCCGCGATGCGCGCTTCGAGCGCCGCCCGGCCAGCCGGACCGGGCAAATTCACCACCGCCGGCTTGGCCGGCGCATAGGCCCCGACCATGCGCCGGGCCAGCGCCTTGGCATCGGCCAGCACGCGCCTGCGGTGCATGGTGATGGCGCAGCGGTCGGTCAGCACGCGCATGTCACGCGCCTCGGCGGCCGACTGCGACACCACGGCACCGACGAGCAGGTCGAAGCCGCGCTCGACACCGGCGTCCAGATAGCGCAGCGTCATTTCCTTGGTACCACCGCCGGCCGGCAGCAGGCCGACGCGCAGTTCCACCAGCCCGGCGTTCAGTTCGGCGTGCGCCTGCAGCGCGTTGCAGTGCAGCAGCACCTCGCAGCCACCGCCCAGCGCCAGCCCGCGCGGCGCGCCGACCACCGGGAACGGCGCGTACTTGAAGCCCATCAGGGCGCGCTGCAGGCCGTCGATGAAGCCGTCCAGGAACGCCCAGTCGCCGCCGCGGGCCGCGTCCAGCATGCGTTTCAGGTTCGCGCCGGCGCAAAAATGCGGCGCATCGCTGCCGATGACCAGCGCCTGAAAATCCTGCCCGACCCGGTCCAGCGTCAGCTGCATGGCCTCGACGCTGTGCTCGTCGAGCGCGTTCATCTTGGTGTGGAACTCGAGCAGTGCCACGCCGTCGCCCATGTCCCACAGGCTGGCCGAGGCGTTGCCCAGCACCGGCTTGCCGGTGCGGCGCAGGTCGGCCACGGCCAGCGTGTCGGCCGAACGCGGCAGCGGCCGATACACGCCATCGAAGCCGAGGTATTGCGGGCCGTCGGATTCCTCGCGATAGAACCGTCCATCGCCGCTGGCCAGTGCCGTTTGCAGCAGCGCCGGCACCGGCTGGCCGTCGACCTCGAGGCGCTGCACAAACCCGGCCAGGCCGATCTGATCCAGCAGCTCGAACGGCCCCCAGCGCCATGAATAGCCCTCGCGCATGGCGGTGTCGATGGCGAGCACGTCGCCGGCGATTTCCGGCGCCACGGTGGCCGTGTAGGTCAGGGCGTAGCCCAGCAGGCTGCGCGCGAAAGCAGCCCCCGCATCGTCGCCCGCGAGCAGCTCGACCGGCGTACGCGCCCTGGCGCTGGCAAGGTCCACCTTCTGCTGCGGCCGATAATCGAGTGTGCCCAGGTCAAGCACCTGCCGCTGCTTGTCCGGTCCGTGCAGGCGATAAAAACCGCCGCCGGCCTTGCGACCGATCCAGCCGCGCTCCAGCAGGGTCTTGAGCAGCGGCGGCAGGTCGAGCAGCGCCATGGCCGGATCGCTGGCCGGCAACTGGCCCTGCATGTTGCGCGCGATGTCGGCCAGCACGTCCAGGCCCACCAGGTCGATCAGGCCGAACACGCCGGTGCCCGGCAGGCCGATCGGCTTGCCGGCGACGGCGTCGGCCTGCTCGACCGTCAGGCCCAGCTGCAGCGCCGCGCGCACCCCGGCCAGCATGGCCAGCACGCCGATACGGTTGCCGATGAACGACGGCGTGTCGCGGGCATCGACCACTTCCTTGCCCAGCTGCACGGTGCAGAACTCGCGCAGCGCTTCGGTCGCCTGTGGCCGAGTGGCCGGACCAGCCACCAGCTCCAGCAGGCCCATGTAGCGCGGCGGGTTGAAGAAATGGGTGATCAGGAAATCGGCCGCGAAGCTTGGCGGCAGGCCGGCGGTGATTTCCGAAAGGCGGATGCCGGAGGTGTTGGAACTGACGATCGAGCCGGGTCGGCGCACGCGCTCAACCCGCTCGAACAGCGCCTGCTTGATCGGTAGGCGCTCGACCACCACCTCGACGATCCAGTCGACCTCGGACAGCCACCCGAGATCCTCGTCGAAGCCGCCGGTGCGGATCAGGTCGGCCGCCGCGCGGTTCATCAGCGGCGCCGGCTTGCGCTTGAACAGATCCTGCTTGCCGCGCTCGGCCGCCTCGCGCGTCAGGTCCAGCAGCAGCACCGGCACACCGGCGTTTGCCACCTGCGCGGCAATGCCGGCGCCCATGTTGCCGGCGCCCAGCACCGCCACCTGCCTGATCGTCGTGTCCAGCGTCACCTGCGCGCCCCCCAAATCCTGTTGCTGCTTTTCTGCACCGCAACGAAGCCGCAAACCTTAATGAATGTTAGCCACCGCTGGCAAGCCGTCGGCCTTCACATTGGCCTTCACAGCAACAGCGCCATGCCGATCGGCAGGGTGACGAAGTACAGCAGCGTCGAGCCGACCATCACCGCCGCCAACAGCTCCGTATCCAGACCGAAGCGCTCGCTCAGGATCATGCTCGCCATCATGGTCGGCATACCCATCAGCAAGGTGGTGGCGACTGTGGTTTCGCCCGCTCCGGCCGCCAGCCGGGCCAGGCCATAGACCGCCACCGGCACCAGCGCCAGCTTGATGAGCGCGACGCCGGCAATCTGCCGCCAGAAGGTGCTGAAATGCCCGAACGACAGCGACATGCCGACCGTCAGCAGCATGCACGGCATGGTCGCGTAACCGAGCATGCCGGCAGCCTTGTCGATGCCCGGCGCGACGGGCACGCCCAGCAGGTTCATCGCGAAACCGACCACAAAGGCCCAGATCGGCGGCAGCGTGGCCAGCACGCGCAGGAACTGCCCCGGCCTTTGCAGGTGCTCGCCGTGGGTGCCGCAGCGCACCGCCACCCACAGCGCCAGCGACCAGAACAGCGGGTTGATGCCCAGAATGTCGGCATAGATCGCGTAGCGTGCAGCGTCCGGCCCGAACAGTGCCTGCAGCACCGGAATGCCCAGCGAGATGATGTTCGGCAGGCCGCTGGCAATGACCAGCGCGCCCAGCTGCGCCGGCCCCTGCAGGGCGAACATGCGCTGCCGGAACAGCGCCCAGGCCAGACCCATCCCCAGCACGATGGCGAACATGGTCAGCGCCGGCGCCAGAATCAGGTCGGCATTCACCTGCGCGCGGATCACGGTGTGAAACGCCAGCGCCGGGTAGAACAGATACATCACCAGCCCGCCGATCACCCGCCGCACCGTCGGTGCATCCAGACCCGCCGGGCGCAGGCGCCGCCACACATACCCCAAGCCCATGATGGTGCCGACCGGCAGCAGCGCCTGTTGCAGGACCGGGGCGAGGCTGATCACGGGCGGCTCCCTGGATTTGTTCTGAATTGCTTGCCGCAGGCGGCCGGGACGGTTGCAGCCCGGCCCGGGCGCGCCACAAGCGGCCTGCGTGCGGTATGGTAAGCGGGACTCCCCAGCGAAAATCCGCCATGCAAGCCATCCTCGCCGAACCGCGCGGCTTTTGTGCCGGCGTGGTGCGCGCCATCGACATCGTCGAGCGCGCCCTCGAACTGTACGGCCCGCCCGTCTACGTGCTGCACGAGATCGTCCACAACCCGCACGTGGTCGATGATCTGCGCAGCCGCGGTGCGATCTTCGTCGAAACCGTGGACGAAATCCCGCCCGGCGCGCGCGCCATCTTCAGCGCCCACGGCGTGGCCGACAGCGTGGTCGAGGCCGCCGCCGCGCGCGGCCTGCGCAGCATCGACGCCACCTGCCCGCTGGTCACCAAGGTGCATGGCCAGGCCCAGCGCTATGCGAATCAGGACTACGACGTCGTCATCGTCGGCCACGCTGGCCATCCGGAAGTGGAAGGCACCCGCGGCAGCGTGCGCGGGCGGGTGCATGTGGTGGGCGAACCGGCCGAGGTCGACACGCTGGTCGTGGCCGACCCGGCGCGGGTCGCCTATGTGACGCAGACCACGCTGTCCATGGACGACACGCGCGACGTGATCGACGCGCTCAAGGCGCGTTTTCCGGCCGCCCGCGGCCCGGACACCAACGACATCTGCTACGCCACGCAAAACCGCCAGAACGCCGTCAAGGCGCTGCTTGCCGACATCGACGTGCTGCTGGTGGTCGGCGCCCACAACAGTTCCAACTCGAACCGCCTGCGCGAGGTCGGCGAGCGTGCCGGCAAGGCGGCCTACCTGCTAGGCGATGCCGCCGATCTGGATCCGGCCTGGTTCGGGCCGGACACGCGCATCGGCATCACGGCCGGCGCCTCCACGCCGCAACGGCTGGTGGATGCCGTCATCGAACGCCTGAAAGGCTTGGGCCTGGACGCCATCGACACCCAGGTCGGCGTGGCCGAAGAAGCCATCTTCCGCCTGCCGCCGGAACTGGCGCGCCCGGGCCGCGGCCGCCTGCCCGCCGACCTGCGCTGACAACAGTCACCGCGCGTTTCTGACGCCGGCCTCAGCCGCCATCGGCGGCCAGCGCATCGGCCTGTTCGGCACAGTCGAACACGGCCCCCAGCGCCTGGTCGACGTTTTCCAGCCACACGAACTCCAGGTGTTCGCGGGCGCTGGCCGGGATGTCGTCGTAGTCCTTCTTGTTGCGCGCCGGCAGCATCACCCGGCGGATGCCGGCGCGGTGCGCGGCGACGATCTTTTCCTTGATGCCGCCGACCGGCAGCACCAGGCCGCGCAGGCTGATTTCGCCGGTCATGGCGGTATCCGCGCGCACGCAGCGGCCACTGTGCAGCGAGTGCAGGGCCACGAACATCGCCACGCCGGCGCTGGGTCCGTCCTTGGGGATGGCGCCGGCCGGCACGTGCACGTGGATGTCGTGCTTGTCGAAGGAATCCGCTGCCAGGCCCAGCGTGTCGGCGCGGGCCTTGAGCAGGCTCAGGGCCGCCTGCACGCTTTCCTTCATTACGTCGCCCAGCTGGCCGGTCAGGATCAGCTTGCCGTTGCCCGGCACGCGGCTGGCCTCGATGAACAGGATGTCGCCGCCGACCGGGGTCCAGGCAAGACCCGTGGCGACGCCCGGCATGGCAGTGCGCATGGCCAGTTCCGAGTCGAACTTGCGCGCACCCAGAATGGCCGGCACGTCGTCCGCATCGATGCGCTGCAAGCCCGTCTGGCCCTCGGCCACGCGCACCGCGACATGCCGCAGCACGGCGCCGATTTCGCGCTCCAGGTTGCGGCAGCCGGCCTCGCGCGTGTAGCCGTCGATGATCACGCCGATGGCGGCGTCGGTCAGTTCCACCTGTTCGGCGCTCAGGCCGCAGGCTTTCAGTTGCCGGTCGATCAGGTAGCGACGGGCGATCTGCAGCTTGTCCTCCTGCGTGTAGCCGGGCAGTTCGATCACCTCCATGCGGTCGCGCAGCGGACCTGGGATGTTGTCGAGCACGTTCGCGGTGGCGATGAACATCACCTGCGAAAGATCGAACGGCACCGCCAGGTAATTGTCGCGGAAGGAATTGTTCTGCTCCGGGTCGAGCACTTCCAGCAGCGCCGACGACGGGTCGCCGTGAAAGCCCTGCCCGAGCTTGTCCATCTCGTCGAGCATCAGCACCGGATTGCGCGTGCCGGCCCGGCGGATGGCCTGGATGATGTTGCCCGGCAACGCGCCCACATAGGTGCGCCGGTGGCCGCGGATTTCCGCCTCGTCGTGCACGCCGCCGAGTGACACGCGCAGGAACTTGCGGCCCATGGCACGGGCGATGCTCTGCCCGAGCGAGGTCTTGCCCACGCCCGGCGGCCCGACGAAGCACAGGATCGGGCTCTTGCCCTCGGGGCTGAGCTTGCGCACGGCCAGGTGCTCCAGGATGCGCCGCTTGATCTTGTCCAGGCCCCAGTGGTCCTCGTCCAGCACCTTGCGCGCGGCCGGGATGTCCAGGCTGTCGGTGCTGGCGACGCTCCACGGCAGCTCGGTCAGCCAGTCCAGGTACGTGCGCAGCATCGGGTACTCGCCGGAGGCCTCGGGCATGCGCTCCAGGCGCTTGAGTTCCTTGCGCGCGTGCTGTTCGACCTCTTCCGGCATGCCGGCCTTGGCGATGGCCTCGGCGATTTCCTGCACCTCGGCCGCCTGATCGTCGGCTTCACCCAGCTCTTTCTGGATGGTTTTGAGCTGCTCGCGCAGCACGAACTCGCGCTGGCGCTCGTCCAGCTTCTCGCGGGTCTGCTGGGAGATGTCGCGCGAGATCCGCAGCACCTCGATGCGCCGCGCCAGCAGTTCCGACACGCGCATCAGGCGCTGCGGCAGGTCCATCAGTTCGAGGATTTGCTGTTTCTCCTCGGGCTTCAGGTCCATGTAGCTGATGATCAGGTCGGCCAGCGCCGAGCCGGTCGGCGTCGACTGGATGGCGTGCACCAGCTCGGCCGGCGTCTGCGGCAGCAGTTCGAGCGCCTGCAGCGCCTGCTGGCGCAGGCTCAGTACGCGCGCCTCGGCGTCGACTCCGGTTTCCGGCGCGGCCGGCAGGCGCTCCACCCGCGCCAGCAGATACGGGTGACCGGGGATGAAGTCCAGCACCCGGAACCGCTCCTCGCCCTGGCACACCAGGTGGTGCGCACCGTCCTGGGCGGACACGAAGCGCAGCACGCTGGCCACGGTGCCGACGCGGTACAGGTCGTCCGGGCCGGGGTCGTCGATGCTGGCGTCCTTCTGCAGCAAAAGACCCAGCGGCCGGTCGCTGCGCGCGGCTTCCTGCGCGGCTTCCACCGAGCCCTTGCGGCCGACCGTGAGCGGCATCACCACGCCCGGAAACAGCACCAGGTTGCGCACCGGCAGGATCAGCAGCACGTCGTCGCCGACCGTGCTCACGGCCGCGGCGGTGACTTCGGGGTTGTTCGCGTTCATGTTCATTCTCCGGTCAGCGAGTCGACCCGGTGCAGCACCAGCACCAGGCAGCCGTGGTTCAGTTCCAGGCGGTCGATCTGATAGACGCCCGGCGGCAGGCGCAGGCGCCGCTCGAAGCGCCCGCGCGGAATTTCCAGGCGCTGTACCTGATGGCCGCGCAGGGCGTCCGGCAGGCGCCGCTCGCCGGCGATCACCAGCATGGCGCCGTCGATGCCGACCTCCAGCCGCTCGGCGGTGACGCCGGGCAGCGCGGCCATGATCACCAGCTCGTTGCCGGTGGCGTAGATGTCCACCGGCGGCTGCCAGGCGCGCGCCGCGCCGCGCCGGCCCGGCGGGTCGAAAAACTGTCGCTGCAGGCGTTCGGCCTGGTCGAGCATCGAGCAGGCCTCGGCCCACATCCAGCGTTCCAGATCACGCGATGGCATGGCGATCCTCCGTGCAGTGTTCAGGCGCAGGCCGGCAGCGTGCCGACCCGGCCGTGGGCCAGACTGGCGGCCAGCGCCGGCGGCAGGTCCAGTTCCACCGCCACCGGCAGGTGGTCGGACATCGGATGGTCCAGCACCCGCGCGTGGCGCACCTTCAGGCTCGGCGACAGCAGCACGTGGTCGAGGTTACGCCGCGGCCGCCAGGACGGGTAACTGTGACCCTCGGTGTCGGCCACGTGCAGCCCGGCATTGATCAGACTGGAGTGGCGCTGCAGCTGCCAGGCCGGGCAGTTCATGTCGCCCAGCAGAATCAAGTCCTTGCAGTGCGCCGACAGGCGCGCCAGATAGCGCAGCTGGCGCTGGCGCGAGCGCTGGCCCAGCGACAGGTGCACCGCCAGCACGTGCAGCGGCCGGGCCTCGCTGCCGAAGCTCACCAGCAGCGCGCCGCGTCCGGGCAGGAAACCGGGCAGGCGGCATTCGCGGATGCCGGTCGGCGGCAGACGGCTGAGCACGGCAATGCCGTGGCGGGCCAGCGCCCCGTAGTTGCGGTTCACCTGCAGGTGCCAGTTTGGAAAGCCGGCCCGCTCGGCCAGGTACTGGGCCTGGTTCAGAAAGGCGCCGCGGTAGGAACCGGCATCGATTTCCTGCAGCGCCACGATGTCGTGGTCGCGCAGCACGGTGGCGATCTGGTCGAGGTTCTCCTGACGCCCGCCGAACGGCAGCACATGCCGCCAGCCGCGCGTCAGATACTGGCGGTAGCGGCCGGTGTCGATGCCGACCTGGATGTTGTAGGTCAGAACGCGCAGGCGATTTTCGGGATGAGACATGGGGTGTCCGGACGCGCCGGGATCGGCACTGTGTGTTGCAAGATGGGGTCGGTGCGGCGGTGCGCAAGGGCGACCGTCCCGGGGCTTGGACCACGTTGCGGGCTGCGTGGCATGTTGGCATGGGCCGGGGGCCGGCGGCTGTGATGTCAATCAGACGGGGCCGGCGTGGTGCTGGTTGGTTCGCGGCGCGGGCGCCGCTCCCACAATGAGGGCGCCGTTCCCACAACGGGGGCACCGTGTGGGAGGCCCGCCCTCGGGCCGAACTGCTACCGTTTGCCAAGATGTGATGTTCTGACCCGAAATATCCGCCATAGCCATGCCGATACTCGACCATCCCCTGTCCGGCCCCGCCTGTCTGTGGCGGGGATTCCGGTGCCTGTTCGATCGCCGCTGGCGCAGTCTGGTGCTGGCGCCGCTGGCCATCAACGCGCTGCTGTTCGGAGCCGGCAGCGTGTGGGCTGCCGGGCGCGTGGCGGCGGCCGTGCGCTGGCTGCAGGATGCGCTGCCGGGCTGGCTGGACTGGCTTGCGTTTCTGGCCTGGCCGCTGTTCGGTCTGGCCCTGCTGCTGGTGTTCGTGTATGCCTTCACGGCGCTGGCGAACCTGATCGGGGCGCCGTTCAATGTGATCCTGGCGCGCCGCGTGAGTGGCGATGTCGCGCCGCCGGCCGGCGGCTGGCTGGGTGAGGCCGCACAGGCGATGCTGAGCGAACTGCGCAAGCTGGGCTACTTCCTGGTGCGGGCCGTGCCGCTGGGTCTGCTGCTGTGGGTGCCGGGCCTGAACCTGGTCGCCGGACCGCTGTGGCTGCTGCTGGGGGCGTGGCTGCTGGCGCTCGAGTACCTCGACTACCCGCTGGGCAACCGGGGCCTTGATTTTGGTGCCGTGCGCCAGACGGCCGCTGCCATGCCGCTGCGGGTGCTGGGCTTTGGCGGCAGCGTGCTGCTGCTGGGCGCGGTGCCGATCGTGAATCTGCTGCTGATGCCGGCGGCGGTGATCGGTGCCTGCCTGCTGGTACGGGACGACGATAGGGACTGAACAGCGGGACTCGACTAGGGGCCGTGGTCTTGCCAGGCATCGCGACACGGAACCCAAAGCAAGGTTGCCGCGTCCCGCGGCGCGCTCCTCGCAACGACGGGGGCAAAGCCGGCGCGGTGCCATCAACCCATCAACCTGGACCGCTCCACCCCGGCTGTCGCTTGCCCGTCAGGGCGCAATCTGCGCCAAGGGCCGGTGCCGTTCCAAAAGACCCAGTGCCTCGGCCGCGGCCCGGTACGTGACATAGCCATCCAGGGTGTTGACGCCCGCCCCCAGCGCCGGGTCGCTGAGCAGCGCCGCGCGGCCACCGGCGGCCAGTGTTTTCAGATACGGCAGCGTCGCCTGCGTCAGGGCCACGGTGGCGGTGCGTGGGTAGGCGCCCGGCATGTTGGTGACGCAGTAGTGGATGACGCCGTGCACCGGGTACACGGGGTCGGAGTGGCTGGTCGGGTGGGCGGTTTCCACGCAGCCGCCCTGATCGATGCTGACATCCACGATCACCGTGCCGGGCCGCATGCGGCGGACCATGTCGGCGCTGACGACGTGCGGCGCGCGGGCGCCGGGCAGCAGCACGGCGCCGATCAGCAGATCCGCCTGCGCCAGTTCGGCGGTGATCGCCTCCGGCGTCGACAGCCGCCAGCTCACGTTCGCGGGCAGGTGCTTCAACAGCGCCGCGCCGTGATCGGCGTCGATGCCGTAGACGATGACCTCGGCGCCCAGTGCCGCCGCGCTGGCCGCGGCGTGCTGGCCGACCACGCCATCGCCGACCACCAACACCCGCCCGTGCGGCTCGCCCAGTACGCGGCCGAGCTGCACGCCGATGCCGCCGTGTGGTCTGGCCAGGTACCAGGCACCGACGGCCGCTGCCATGTTGCCGGCGATGGCGCTCATCGGCGCCAGCAGCGGCAGGTGGCCGGCGGCGTCGCGCACGGTCTCGTAGCCGATGCCGGTGGTGCGACTGGCCAGCAGGGCCTCGGTCAGGGCCGGATCGACGCCGGCCAGGTGCAGGTAGGTGAACAGCATCTGGCCGCGCAGGTAGCCGTACTCGGCCGGCAGCGGTTCCTTGACCTTGACCACCAGATCGCAGTCCCAGGCACCGGCGGCGTCGGTCAGCACCGCCCCGGCGGCGACGTACTCGGCATCGGCAAAGCCGGAACCGACGCCCGCGCCGCGCTGCAACCGCACGACGTGGCCGGCGCCGGTCAGGGCCGCCGCGCCGATCGGCGTGAGGGCCACGCGGCTTTCGTTGTCCTTGATCTCGGTCGGGATGCCTATGTTCATGACGGACTCTTCGCTTGGGGACGATGCCGTGGCGCGGCAGCGGCCACGGTCAGAGCATCCGATGGGTTTCCGATTCGGTTATCGTGCAAACCTTGTACCAGACTCTTGGACTGTTTCCGGGCATGACGTTTTCCGTCCTTGCCGCGGTCGCCGTGGCGGCCGGGCTGCTGGCCCTCGTGCTGGCGATTTTTCTGATCCAGACGCGCGGCCGTCTCAATGCGAACCAGCGGCAGGCCGCGGAGCTCACGACCGAGCTCGACAGCCTGCGCGCCCAGCGCCAGTCGCTGGCCGAGGAGCGCGCCCGGCTGCAGGCCGACTGCGCCCGGCTTGCTCCGCTGGAGGCGCAGCTGCGCGAAAAGTCCGACCAGGCGCAGGCGCTGGCCGTGCGTCTGGAACGCGCCATGACCGAGCTGTCGGAGGAACGCCGCCGCAGCGAGGACAAGCTGGCCGTGCTGCAGGAAGCGCGCGGGCAGTTGACCGAGCAGTTCAAGAACCTGGCACAGGAAATCCTGGAAGACAAAAGCCGCCGTTTCACCGACCAGAACAAGACCAATCTGGAAGCGCTGCTGAATCCTTTGCGCGAGCAGATCGGGGGCTTCCAGAAGCGCGTGGAGGACGTCTACGACAAGGAATCGCGCGACCGGGTGTCGCTTTTGAAGGAAATCCACACCCTGCGCGATCTGAACCAGACCATTGCCGTGGACGCCGTGAATCTGACCAACGCCCTCAAGGGCCAGACCCGCACCCAGGGCGTGTGGGGCGAGATGGTGCTCGAGCGCGTACTGGAACAGTCTGGCCTACAGAAAGACCGCGAGTACGAGCTGCAGGTCAGCGTCAGCAGCGAGACCGGCCGCCAGCGGCCGGACGCCATCGTGCACCTGCCGGACGGCAAGGACGTGGTGATCGACGCCAAGGTATCGCTGACCGCCTACGAGCGCTACGCCAGTGCCGCGGACGATCTGACCCGCGCCCAGGCACTGCGCGAGCACGTGGCCTCCCTGCGCGCGCACATCCGCGGCCTTGGCGAGCGCAACTATCAACTGCTGCCGGGCGTGCGCTCGCTCGATTTCGTGCTGCTGTTCGTGCCGATCGAGCCGGCCTACATGGAAGCCCTGCGCGCCGAGCCGGCGCTGTTCAGCGAGGCGCTGGAGCGCAACATCGGCCTGGTGAACCCGACCACGCTGCTGACCACGCTGCGCATGATCCAGAACGTGTGGCGCTTCGAGCACCAGAGCCGCAACGCGCAGGAAATCGCCCGTCGGGCCGGTGATCTTTACGACAAGTTCGTCGGCTTCGTGCAGGACCTGGACGCCGTCGACAGCCGCCTTGCCAGCACGCGCAATGCCTTCGATGCGGCCCGCAACAAGCTGGTCAGCGGCCGCGGCAACCTGGTCAAGCGGGCCGAGGACCTGAAGGCGCTGGGCGTGGAGGCCTCCAAGTCCCTGCCGGCGGCGTTGCTGGACCAGGCGCAGGCGGAACTGTCGGCGCCCGAGTCGGCCACCGCCGACGGCTTCTGAGACCCGCGGCCGGCGCAGGGGGAGAGCGTGTCCGATCGTCTGGTGGCCCGCCTGGGCGCGCGCTTTTACTACGGCTGGGTGGTGCTGGCGGTGGCCGCGCTGGGCGGCTTCATCTCCGCCGGCAGCAGCCAGATGTACATCGGCTCGGTGCTGCTGGCCATCACGCAGGACACCGGCTGGACGCACACCGCCATCTCCGGGGCGCTGCTGGCCGGCACGCTGGTCGGCGGGCTGATCTCGCCGCTGGCCGGCGCCTGGGTGGATCGCCACGGACCGCGGGCACTGATGAGCCTGGCGGCGCTGGCGATGGCCGGCGGCTTCGCCTTGATGGGCTGGAGCCCGAGTCTGCTGGTGTTCTATCTGGGCTACATGCTGGCCCGTGGCGCCGCGCAAGGAGCGCTCGGCGGCGCGGCGCAGCGGGCCATCGCCGTGCACTGGTTCCTGCACTACCGCGGCCGGGCGCTGGGCATCGCCTCCATGTCGGTGCCGCTGGGCGGGGCGGCCATGGCCTTTGCCGGTGCCTACGCGCAGCGGCACGGCTGGGACTGGCGCGAGATCTTCGTGGCCATGGCCGCATTGAGCGTGCTGGCGGTCGTGCCACCGGCACTGGTGCTGCTGCGCAGGAGTCCGGAGGCGCTCGGCCTGGTGCCGGACGGTGGGCCGGTGGCGGCGCGCGTTGCCACCGGCTGGCGCCGCGCGCGACCAATCGGCAACGAATACCCGTGGACCCTGCCACAGGCGCTGCGCACCTGGACGCTGCGCCTGCTGATGGCGGCTGCGGTGACGGCCATCGCCGCCAACGGCACGGTCGTCTTCTACCACGTCACGTATCTGGCCAGCCGCGGCGTGTCGCAGGTGCAGGCGGTGACCGCGGTCAGCGTCCTGGCACTCACCGGCGCGCTGGCCAACGTGGTCTGGGGCTACTTGTCGGAGTTCTTTTCCGAGCGGCGCCTGGCCATCGTCTCGCAACTGCTGGCGGCCGGCGGCATCCTGCTGATGCTGGGCGTGGACACGGCCATCGGCGCACTGGTGCTGTCGGCGGTGCTGGGCCTTCTGGTGCGCGGCGAGGGCTCACTGACCGGGCTTATCCTGTCCAACTACTTCGGCCGCTTCGCGTTCGGACGCATCGCCGGCCTGATGGCCAGCTTCCAGCTGGTAGGGCTGGGCCTGGGGCCGGTGATCGCGTCCGCCGTGTACGATGTTTCGCATTCCTATGCTGCCATCTATGGCCTGGTCGCCGCCGGTTACGTCGGTTCGGCCGGCCTGTATATGCTGGCCCGCCCGCCCTCCCCGCCGGCGGACTGAGCCCGCCGGCGCAGCCTCGTCCCGTTTTCCGAAACCACTCGCAAGGAGCTGAACAATGAACTTTTCCGAACTGGTCCGCGCCCGGCGCAGCGTGCGCGACTACGACCTCTCGCAGCCGGTCACCGACGCCGATCTGCAGGCGATCTTCGAGGAGGTGATCCTGAGCCCCAGCGCCTTCAACCTGCAGCAATGGGCCTTCGTGGTGGTGCGCGAGGCGGAACAGAAAAAACGCCTGCGCGCCGCGTCCATGGACCAGGCGCAGGTCGAGAACTGCGGTGCCGCCATCGTGGTGTGCGCCAAGCTGGACGCCCACCTCGACGCGCCGACCGTCTTTGCCCAGGCGCCGGAACCGATACGCGAGCGCATGATCGGCATGACCGCCCAGATGTATGGCGGCAATGCGCAGTTCGCGCGGGACGAGGCCATCCGCGGCGCCAGTCTGGCCGCCATGACGTTGATGTATGCCGCCAAGGCCCGCGGCTTCGACACCGGCGCCATGATCGGCTTCAACCCGCAGCAGGTGGCCGAAGTCGCCGGCCTGACCGACAACTACATCCCGGCCATGCTGATCGTGATGGGTCGCGGCACCCCGCCGGCCACCCCGCGCGGCTACCGCAAGCCGGTCAGCGAGGTGGTCAAGCTGGAGCGCCTGGACGGCGCCGGACTTGCCTGAGAAACGCGGCCCGCCCCGGGCCGAATGCCTGGCCCGGGCTTGTGGGAGGCCCGCCCCGGGCCGAATCTGTGATTGGAAGATTCGCGGCGGGGGCGCCGCTCCCACAGGGGCGCCGCTCCCGCACGAGCGTTGCCGATCCGGGCCTATGCCACGGCCCGCTGCAGCCGATCGTTGACCGCTCGCCAGGATTCGTCCCGTGGCGGGGCCTCGACCAGCAGGCATGAAAAGCCGCGGCCGTCGAGTTCGCGCAGCGCGGCATATAGGCCCTGGCCGTAGGCAGCCGGATCGTCGGGAAGGGCGATGCAGTTCTGTCCGACGGTGCGCCCGAGTGCCAGCACGCCCACGGACTGCCCGAGCGCCGCCAGCTCGGCCAGGCGTCCCGGCAGGGCGGCGCTTTCGACCAGTTCGGCTGGCGTGCGCGGCGCGTAGTGCCGGGCCAGCAAACCCGAGACACGCGGGGCAGGTCCCGCCGCTGTCGCGCCATCGGTCATGGCCGCGCTGCCGATCACGCGGGCGATGTCCGCCGCGCCGATGGCGCCGGGCCGCAGCACCACCGGCGCGCCGCGGCTCAGATCGACGATGGTCGATTCAAGACCGACCCGGCACGGCCCGCCGTCCAGGATCAGCGGCACGGCATCGCCGAACTCGGCCCGTACGTGCGCGGCGGTGGTGGGGCTGATGTGCCCGAAGCGATTGGCCGACGGCGCCGCGATGCCGCTGCCGAAGGCCCGCAGCAGGGCCAGCGCCACGGGGTGGTCCGGCACGCGCAGGGCCACCGTGTCCTGCCCGCCGGTGACTGCTTTGGGCACACGCGCGCCGCGGGCCAGGATCATCGTCAGCGGACCCGGCCAGAAGGCCCGCGCCAGCGCCCGCGCGGCCTCCGGCACGCTGGCCGCCCAGTTTTCGAGCGGCTCGTCGGGCGGCAGGTGCACGATCAGCGGATGCTCGGCCGGTCGGCCCTTGAGGGCGAAGATGCGCGCCACGGCGGCCGGGTTCAGCGCATCGGCGCCCAGGCCGTAGACGGTCTCGGTGGGCAGGGCCACCACCTGCCCGGCGCGCAGCAGTGCCACTGCCTTGGCGATGAGGGCGTCGGTCACGGTGCCAGCCGGTCGATGTGCGCCGCCAGAATGAAATCGTTGCAGCTGAGCCCCCCCACCGAGTGCGTCCACAGGGTGATTTCGACCCGGCCCCAGGCCAGCAGCAGCTCGGGGTGGTGGTCCTGCACCTCGGCCAGCGCGCCGATGCGGTTGACCAGCGCCAGACCGCTCGCGAAGTCGGGCAGGCGGTACAGGCGCCACAGGTGATGGCCGTCCACCACCTGCCAGGCGGCGTCGATCTGCGCCTGCAACGCCTGCCAGTCCGGTGGCGCCAGGGGCGGCGTGCCGGCCGGCAGGGGCGCGCAGTGTTGCCGGGCAAGGTCGGTCATGGCTCAGGTCCGCTGAAACAGGGCGATCGACTCCACATGCGCAGTGTGGGGAAACATGTCGACGATGCCGGCCCGCGCCAGCCGGTAGCCGTGGCCGACCAGCAGGCCGGCGTCGCGCGCCAGCGTGGCCGGGTTGCAGGATACGTACACGATGCGCGCCGGGCCCGATTTTGGCACTGCGCCGCACAGGGCCTGCGCGCCCGATCGGGGCGGGTCCAGCAGCCAGGCATCGCAGCGGCCGATGCGCGTCAGCGCGGCCGGGGCGTCGTCGTAGAGATTGGCCTGCTCGAAGCTGCAGTTCTCGGCCAGGCCGGCCCGTTTGGCATTGGCGCGGGCGCGCGCCACCAGCGCCGCCTCGCCTTCCAGGCCCAGCACGCGGGCGCCGCGCGTTGCCAGCGCCAGGCTGAAGTTGCCGACGCCGCAGAAAAGATCGGCCACCCGCTCGCCGGCTTGCGGCGCCAGCAGGTCCACCGCCGCCGGCACCAGGCGCTGGTTGATGGCGAAGTTGACCTGCGTGAAATCGAGCGGCCCGAATTCGAGTTCCAGACCGAAGGCGTCCAGCCGGTACGTGGGCAGACGATCGCCGCCCGGCGGCAGCGGGTGGACGGTGTCCGGCCCCGCCGGCTGCAGGAACCAGCGCACGCCCTGCACCGCGGCGAAGGCGGCCAGGGCCGTGCGGTCGGCGTCGGACAGCGGCGCGAGGTGGCGCATGACCAGCAGCACCTCATCGTCGGTGGCCGTGACCTCCAGTTGCGGCACCTGCTCCGCGACCGACAGGTCACCGATCAGCGTGCGCAGCGGGTCGATCAGCGCCGACAGGCGCGCGTGCAGCACCGGGCAGTCGTGCATGTCGGTCAGGAACGACGACCGCCGCTCGCGAAACCCCACCAGCACGCCGCCGCGCCTGGACACCCGCCGCACGCCCAGACGCGCGCGGCGCCGGTAATGCCAGGCCGGCCCGACGATCGGGTCCAGCCAGCGCGCCGACTGCACGCCGCCGATGCGCGTCAGCTTTTCCGCCAGTTGCGCCTGTTTGTCCTGCACCTGCGCGGCGTGGTCCTGGTGCTGCAGCATGCAGCCGCCGCAGCGCGCATAGGCCGCACAGGCCGGGGTCACCCGCTGCGGCGAGGCCTCCAACACTTCGGTGACCGTGGCCTCGTCGTAGTTGCTGTGCCGGTGTACCAGCGCTGCCCGTACGGTCTCGCCCGCCAGCGCACCTTCGACAAAGCACAGCTTGCCGTCGATGTGGGCGACGCCCTGGCCGCCATCGGCCATGCGCTCGATCAGCATCGGCTCAGGCAGGGGCTGCGCGACCGGAGGGCGCACACGGCGGTTGCTGCGGTTCATGGGGACACAGGGAAGCGGCGGCAGGGCCGGCATTATCCGGAATTAGCCCCTGCCGTACCGGCCACGGGTGCCCATGACCGAGTGGGTCCCGCAATCAGATCAGGCTTTCAGGCTCCTGCCGGTCGAGCGGTCAGGCCGATGCTTGCGCCATGGCGCGCTGCGGCGCCAGGTACCCGCAGGAGCAGGCGCCGGGCTTGCCCCGGCCGTGTCAGACGCTGATCCGCCGGCGGCCCGATGTGGCGAATCCGGCGCACGCCAGCCCGGCCAACAGCAGCGCCCAGGTGTCGCCTTCCGGCACGGCGCTGATCTGCAACTGTATCCAGTCCTGGTAGGGCGCGATCACGGTGCCGCCACCGGCGGCGCCGAAGGCGACATTGCTGCCACCGGTGCTGCCGTTGAAGGCACCTATGCCCGCCAGCAGCCAGGTGCCGTCGCGCTGCACGAACACCGGCGCACCGGAATCACCGCCTGCAAAACCGGCCTCGAGGTTCGCGCCCAGGCTTCCGGCGCCCCACACGCCGTTGCCCGTCGGGCCATCGAAATCGAACATGAAGACTTCACTCGCGCCGTTGGTGACATCGTCGTCCGCCAACAGCTGGTCCACCACGTTCTGGCCGACGCGCTTGACGTTCGGGGTCGCTGGCACGGTCGCGCCGTCGGTGCCGTTGCCGCCGGCGCCGTAGCCGACCATGGTGATGGTCTCGCCCATGCCAAGCGGAGCACCGGAAAGAGCATAGGAGGGGATGCCGCCCTGGACCGGCGCTGCCAGGCGCACCAGGGCGAGGTCATCGTGCCAGACGCCATCCGCACCGGCCGTAGTGCCGGTATATCCGGAGTAGACGAATACCGCCTCGGCGGTGAAGGTCTGCATGGCGCTGCCGTCGACATTGAGGCTGAACTGGATGCTGCCGGGCGCACGGCCGCTGACCACATGCGCGGCGGTGAGCACGTACCGATCGCTGACCAGCGCCCCGCTGTAGGTGCCGCCGTTGATGCTGAGCGAGCCGACGCCGGCCCAGGGCGAGTCGGCGATGTTCGGGGCGACGCCGCTGCCGCCGACGATGGCCTGTGCACCGGTGGAGACCAACAGGGCCAAGCCCGCCAGGGCGAGGCGCATCGGGGGAGCCGCAGTGGCATTTGTCATTGTTCGTTCCCTTTGCGTGAGATTGTTTATGGGAGTTTGCACCTTACGTGTCACGAGCGGGCCGGACCTTTAGTTCAGGGCGCCACCTGGATGCGGTTCTGCGGGCCGGGCGCCACGCCGACCGGGCGCGCCGCGAAGTAGGCCTCCAGGGCATCCAGGTCCTGCGCGCCGCCCAGCCGGCCTGTGCCCTGCTGCAACACGTAGATCTGGTCGCCGCCGTCGGCCAGGAAGCTGTTCACCGTCACCCGGTAGCTGCCCGCCGGATCGATGGGCGCGCCATCGATCCGGATAGAGGCCGGATCCACGTTGTCGCAGGGGGTGCCCTTTTCGCGCCAGGCGTAGGTGAAACCTTCGGACACCTGCAGGATGCGGTTGAACGGCTGCCCGGCCGCCGGCGCGCCGGCCGGATAACCCACCGTACAGCCGGTGAACTGCTGCTCGAGCAGGGTATGGATCTGCGCGCCGCTGAGGGTCATGGTGACCAGCGAGTTGCCGAACGGCTGGGTGGTGAAGGCCTCGCCGTAGGTGACGTCGCCATCGGCCTTGCGCGGCGCGCTGAACGGCAGGTCGGCGCGGATGCCGCCGGGGTTCATGAAGGCCACCACGGCATCGCCGAAGCCTGCGTCGTCGGTGGCGTCCAGCTGCGCATCGGCGATCACGTCGCCCAGAGACGACTCGCCGGCGGCGTTGCTGGTGCGGGTCAGGGTGGCGGTGATCTTGCCGATCACGCGCTTGCGCGGACCGTCCGACAGCGCCACGTAGTTGGCCAGCAGCGGCATGAGCGCCGGGTCCTCGGCCACGCTGGCGTTGTTCGGAATCGGCACGTTGTTGGCCGCCACGCTGAGCACGTCGCGGCGGCGGGTGTCGATGGTCAGGTCGATGTCGCTGACCAGCCGGCCGAACGAGCCGGCCGAGGTCACCCGCACCGACACGCCGTCGCGGTTGGCGATCAGGCAGTTGTAGGCGGCGTGGGTGTGGCCGGAGACGACCAAATCGACCTCGCCATCCAGGCGATTGACGATATCGACGATCGCGCCCGACACGCCGTCGCAGCCGTTGACGCCACCGCCTGTAGTCACGCCGCCCTCGTGGATCAGCACCACCACGCTCTGGATGCCCTGCGTGCGCAGTTTGCGAATCTGCGCGTTGACGGTGTCGGCTTCGTCCCGGAACTCCAGACCGGCCACGCCGGATGGGGTGACGATGGTCGGCGTACCTTCCAGGGTCATGCCGATGAAGGCCACCTTGTTGCCCAGGAAATCCTTGACGCCGACGCCGGGAAACAGCGTCTGGCCGCTGGCCACATCGACCACGTTGGCGGCCAGGAACTTAAAGCCGGCGCCGGCGAACTGGCCGTCCCTCAGGTCATCGGTCAGGCCCAGGCCGGAGTTCGGGTCGGTCGGGTGGTTGCCGCCGTTTTGCATGCGCAGCAGCTCGGCGCGGCCCTCGTCGAACTCGTGGTTGCCGACGGCGTTGAAGTCGATGGCCAGGCGGTTCATGGCCTCGATGGTCGGCTCGTCGTGGAACAGGGCGGACACCAGCGGGCTGGCGCCGATCAGGTCGCCGGCCGACACCACCGCGTGCAGCGGATTGGCGGCGCGCAGGCCGTTGATCACGGTGGCCAGGCGCGCCACGCCGGGGTTGCTGCCGGCCGCCTCGATGTTGCCGTGAAAATCATTGAACGCGATCAGCTTGACCGTCAGCTGTGCGCCGACCTGCGATCGCGGCGCGGCGGCGATCAACTTCGCCCGCTCGAGCGGGCGCAGGGCACCGGCCTGCACGGGCGCCCGCGTGACCTCGGTCACGTGACGCAGAAAAGCCGCGCGGTTGCCCCAGGCGTCCTCGTCGCGGATCAGTCCGTCCAGCGTCTGGCAGCTGGCGTCGAGGGTGCGGTCGGCCACGCCGGTGTCGAAATCGCCAAAGCGCACATTGCCGCTGGGCGCGGTGCAGGCGGCCTGCAAAGCTGGCGCGGCGAGGCCGGCCAGCAGAAGAAGGGTGGCGGTTTTGCGGTCCATCGAGGTGCTCCCTGTCGGTTGTCGGGTCCGGCCGCGCGCACGGCCGCATCGTCGGGCAGGGATGCTAGGGCGCCGAATTGACGGCGCGGAGACAGTTCGATGACAGCTTCGTGATGCAGCCGGTCCGGCTGCACCGGGCGCGCGCAGCGCAGTTTGCTATACAGTTGTTAAGGAGCAATCACGCACAATCGGCCTGGCCCAAGCAGGAGCACCCGCATGAAAACCGTCGCCTTCAACCTGATGCCGTACAAGGATCTGCCGGCGGATTTCGAGAAGAAATACGCCAGCGTGTGGGTCACCATTCCGCGCACCCTGTACGACCCGCGCAAGGGCCACGAGTACTACCACGACTACCTGGATGCGCTGGAGACGGCGGTCGACCTCGGCTACGACGCGGTCGGTGTGAACGAGCACCACAGCAACGGCTACGGCCTGATGCCCTCGCCGAACCTGATGGCGTCGATCCTGTCGCGCAAGGTGCGCCATTCGGACACCACCTCGCTGGTGGTGCTGGGCAACAGCCTGGCGCTGTACAACCCGCCGATCCGCGTGGCCGAGGAGATGGCCATGCTGGACGTGCTGTCGGGCGGCAAGTTCATCGCCGGTTTCCCGGTCGGCACCTCCATGGACACCAACTACGTCTACGGCATCAACCCGTCCGAGATGCGCGAGCGCTACTACGAGGCGCACGACCTGGTGATGAAGGCCTGGACCACGGAAGAGGTGTTCACGTGGAACGGGAAGTACAACCAGCTGCGCTACGTCAACACCTGGCCGCGCACCGCCCAGCGGCCGCACCCGCCGGTGTGGATTCCCGGCGGCGGCAGCGTCGAGACCTATGACTTCTCGCTGCTGAACGACTACTCCTTCTCGTACCTGTCGTTCTTCGGCCACAAATACGCCAAGAAGGTGATGGGGCCGTTCTGGGACCGCGCCGACGCGCTCGGCAAGGACCGCAACCCCTACCGCGCCGGCTACGCGCAGTTCATCTGCGTATCCGAGACCGACGCGCAGGCGCAGATCGATTACGAGGAGCACGTCAAGTACTTCTTCGCCAAGTGCATGCACATCGACCCGCGCTTTTTCGAGGCGCCGGGCTATCGCACCGTCGCTTCGCTGCGCGCCGGCCTGCGCTCGCAGCTGGACGGCACGGCCAAGGTCGGCAAGGCCATCCTGGACGAGGGCTTCGGCTGGAAGGAACTGGTCGAGAGCGGCTACATCATCGCCGGCTCGCCGGAAACCGTGCGCGAACAGATCATCGAGGCGGCGCGCGAGCTGCACGTCGGCAACCTGATCTGGCTGTTCCATGTCGGCTCCATGCCCCAGCACCTGACCCTGAAGAACCTGCACCTGTTCGCCGAGGGTGTGCTACCGCACATCCGCAACCTGTGGCCGCAGTGGGATGCCACGCCGTTCTGGCCAAGCGGCTTCGGTGATCCCGAGCCGCAGGACGCCCGCCACAGCGCCGCCTGAGGGACCACGAAATGACCGAGCCGACGACCCATACCTATCAGGTCAACGCCCGCCTGGCCATCGACACGCTGGAGGCCGGCAGCGGCGAGCCGCTGCTGTTCCTGCACGGCGCCGGGGGGCTGGCATGGGATCCGTATCTGGACGCGCTGGCCGAGCGCCGGCGCGTGATCGCGCCGTTTCTGCCCGGCACCTCGAAGTCCAACGACATCAGCCAGGTGCGCGACCTGTGGGATCTGGTGCTGTGCTACTACGACCTGCTGGACGCGCTCGGCATCGCCAGTGCCGACGTCATCGGCCACTCCATGGGCGGCATGATCGCCTGCGAGATGGCGGCCGTGGACCAGAGCCGCGTGGCGCGCCTGGTGGCCATCGCCCCGGCCGGCCTGTTCGACATCAACGACCCGATGCCGGACATCTTCGCCATGCTGCCGCAGGAGCTCGCCGGGCGCATCCTGATCGACCCGCAGTCCGAGCTGGCAAGGATGCTCGGCGCGCTGCCCGACGACGTGGACGAGCAAGTCGATGTGCTGATCCAGCGCCTGAGCACGCTGAACGCCGCCGCCAAGTTCCTGTGGCCGATCCCGGACAAGGGCCTGATCCGCCGCCTGCCGCGCATCAAGGCACCGACGCTGGTGATCTGGGGCCGGCAGGACGGCCTGATCCCGGTCGGCTACGGCGAGACCTTCCGCAGCCAGATCCCGAACGCGCGCCTGGAAGTGCTGGACCAGGCCTCGCACCTGGTGCAGCTCGAACGCCTGCCCGAGGCACTGAAGTTGACCCTGCAAGCCCTGCAGGGTCAGGCCGGTCACGCGCCGTAACGCGCAACCGTCCCATGCAGGCAACCGGGCACAAAGGCGGGAGCACGTATGCCATGGACTGGCCGATGAGCTCGGCGCCCGCCGTCCGGAGCACGATGCCCCGGCTCGATCCCGGATCGAGCCGGGATCGAGGCCATCGTTTCGCTCTGCAGTAGCGGAACTGCGCAGCGAGCCGAGAAACTCCACGGATGGAATTTCCGGCATTTGTTTTATAAGCCGCCAACTCTTCAGTAAGCGAATGAGTCTTGGGGAAATCAGAGGGGGAGAGCGATGACGATGAAAAGGTACGCAACGCACGTGCTGGCGGCGGGGCTCGCTCTGACGGCCGGTTCGACGGTCATGGCTGCCGTATCGGCGGAAAAGGCCGCCCAGATCGGCCTTACCGGCACGCCGCTCACGCCGTTGGGGGCAATCCGTGCGGGCAACGCCGACGGCTCGATTCCGGCCTGGGAAGGCGGCATCGCCACGCCTCCGGCCGGCTACAAGCAAGGCGACTGGTACATCGATCCGTATGCCGACGACAAGCCATTGTTCACCATCGATGCCAAGAATTACCAGCAGTACGCCGATCGCCTCATGCCGGGCACGATCGCGCTGCTCAAGAAATATCCCGACACGTTCCATCTGAACGTCTACCCCAGCCGCCGCAGCGCGGCGTTGCCGCAATGGCACTACGAGAATTCGGTCTGGAACGCCAGCCACACGCACTTCTGTGACCCGCCGCTCGGACCGGATCGGGAGTATCGCTGCCTGGATACGAGCACTTACCGCCCGGGCGTGGCCTTTCCGATTCCCAACAACGGTGCCGAGGCGGTCTACAACCACACCATGTATTTCTTCGGCAAGTCTTACGTCTGGCGCGGTTACGCCTTCAATGCCTTTGCCGACGGCACCTTCGCCGAGACAGTGGCCATCGAGCGGTCGCTCCTGCTCCAATACATGACACCCGAAGAAAAACCCAAGGATCCGCTGTTCACCGGCAACGGCGGGGCCATGTGGTGCCGCTCCTCGGAGATGGTTGAGCCGCCACGCCAGGCCGGCTCCATGTACGGTGGCTGCAATTACTTCACCTCCCAGGACTTCAGTGCCTACCTGTACGTGCCCGGCCAGCGACGCGTGCGCAAGGCGCCGGAAATCGGCTTCTACGACAGCCCCAGCACCGGTTCCGACGGCCTGCGCACGGCCGATTCGACCACCATGTACGGCATGACCGGCGACGAGGAGTGGTACGAGTATTCGGCACCGCAGCGCAAGGAATATTTCATTCCCTATAACAGTTACAAACTGGCGGCGCCCGAGAACGGCGACTTCAAGAAACTGGTCATGCGCGGGCATCTGAACCCGGAGCCGATCCGTTACGAACTGCACCGGGTATGGGCCATCGAGCTGCGTCTGAAGCCGAAGTTCCGGCACCTGTCGCCGCATCGCTTCGTCTACTACGACGAGGACAGCTGGGCCGGCGCCGCCGCCGAGATGTATGACGCGAGCGATCAGCTGTGGCGCGTCCAGGAAGCGTATCTGATGCAGTTCTACGAGGTGCCAATGCTCAGCTACTGGGGCGACAACCACATGGACATCATCAACGGCCGGCAGTCCTCGGCGAATGCGTTCTTCAATGTGGGCGCCGGTCGGGGTGGCAGTCCGCCGGATTTCGTGAATCCGCCGGACCCGGCGTATTTCACGCCGGCCGGCTTGCGCAAATACGGGGTTCGCTGACACCAGCCCTGCCCTGGGTAGCGCGCCGTTGACGATACGGAGGTAACGACGAGAACTCGCCGGGACGGAACACGGGCATCGTCCCGCGGCGGGAACACATGAATTGGAATGCGAATAATGAGGAGGAGCGAATGGACGCACGTGTTCGCGAACTGCCGCTGCGTGATTTTTCCCGCTACATCGACGCCCGTCCGCAGGACGGCGTGCTGCGCATACACCTGGACCTGTTCCGGGACCCGGAGCTGTTCGAGCTCGAGATGCGCTACATCTACGAGCGCTCATGGGTGTTCGTGGGCCATGCGGCACAGATTCCGCAGCCGAATGATTTCATCACCGGCGTGGTCGGGCGCACGCCGATCATCCTGCAACGCGGCGGCGACGGGCAGGTGCGGGCATTCATCAACCATTGCAGCCACCGCGGCGCCACCGTGGCCACCACCCAGGCCGGCAACGCCCGGCGCCACAAGTGCCCTTACCACGGCTGGATGTTCGACAGCACCGGCAAGTGCCTGCAGGTGACGGACGAGGCGCTCGGCGGCTACACGGATGCCTTTCGCCGGCTCAGCCATGACCTGCCACAGGTGGCGCGCCTCGAGGAGTACCGCGGCTTTTTCTTCGCCAGCCTGAATCCGGACGTGATGCCGCTGCGCGAGTACCTGGGCGACGCGGCGGTGTTCATGGATTCGTGGATCGACCAGTCGCCGGACGGGCTGGAGGTGGTGCGCGGCGACGCCAACTTCACGTATGGCGGCAACTGGAAGATGGTGTTCGAGAACTGTCTGGACATCTACCACGCCAAAACCCTGCACGCGAGCTTCGGCACCATGGTGATGAACCGGGTCAAGCGCCAGGGCGCGGACGAGAACCGCTCGGTGGACCTGAACAATTTCATCAGCGCCGAGGCCGAGGTGTCGTACTACATCTTCCCCAAGGGCCACGGCGGCATGTGGCTGCGCGGCGCCGGCAAGCGCGAGGACCGTCCCAGCTACGCCATGTGGCAGGAAATGGCTGCCCGCGTGGGCGAGGACAAGGCCGACATGATGGTCAGCGGCCGGGTGGTGGCGATCTTCCCGAACATCCTGCTGGTGGAAAGCGCCACCTTCCAGATGCGCCTGATCCGTCCGGTGGCCGTGGACAAGACCGAGGTCTATGCCTTCTGCCTGGCACCCAAGGGCGAGCCGGCTGCGGCGCGCGCGCTGCGCATCCGCCAGTACGAGGATTTTTTCAGCGCCACCGGTGTCGCCACGCCAGACGACACCACCGTCTACGAGCGCGTGCAGCAGGGCGACCAGGCGCGCAGCATCGAGTGGAACCAGGGCTATCACCGGGGCCTCGCGCTCCTGCGCGACGGCCCGGACGAGGCGGCGCGGCGCATCGGCATCGAGCCACTGCATTCCATCAGCGGCAACATCGGCATTCAGGGTGAGGCCGTGTACCTGGGCGTCTACCAGGGCTGGCTGGAGCAGATGCAGCGTGGCCAGGCACAACTTGCCGGGGTGCAGGCATGAACCGGGCGCAACTGCTGGCCGCCGGCAGCGAACTGCTGTACCGCGAGGGTTACTACTTGGATCGCCAGCAGTGGCAGGACTGGCTGGGGCTGTACACCCAGGACTGCGAGCTGTGGGCGCCGTCGTGGATCGGCGAGCACCGGCAGATCACCGATCCCCAATCGGAAATCTCGCTGCTGTACCTGGCCGGTCACGGCCGGCTGCTGGAGCGGGTGGAACGCATCGTGTCGGGGGCCTCGCCGGCCTCGGTGCCGCTGCCGCGCACCTGTCATCAGGTCAGCAACATCCTGCTGCTGGACCATGAGCCAGGCCGCATGACGCTGCACTCGGCGTTTCGGGTCGATTACTTCCACCAGAAGAAAACCGGGGCCTTCTTCGGCCACTACGAGCACCGCCTGGTAGCAGACGGCGAGGCCTGGCGCATCGCCGGCAAGCGCATCACGCTGATGAACGACTTCATCCCGACCGTGCTCGACCTGTACCACGTCTGAGAGCGCAGCCCTGTGGGAGGTCCGCCCCCGGGCCGAACGGGGGCTGCCGGGGGATTCGCGGCGGGGCGCCGCTCCCACGACAGGCCTCGCCCGTCCTGCGAATTCTGCTCGTGGGAGGCCCGCCCTCGGGCCGAACGTTGTGCCAGGGGATTCGCGGCGAGGGCGCCGCTCCCACGGTTCTTGAACACCCTCCAAGGGAGTGCCAAAACATGTACGACCTGCTGATCGAAAACGCCCGCATCGTCGACGGCACCGGCGCGCCGGCCTATCCCGGCAGCCTGGCGGCCAAGGACGGCCGCATCGTCGCCCTGGGCGCGGTCCACAACCGCGAGGCGCGCGAAATCATCGATGCCGCCGGCCTGGTGCTGGCGCCCGGCTTCGTCGATCCCCACACGCACTACGATGCGCAGATTGCGTGGGACTCGCTGCTCACGCCCTCGGCCGAACACGGCGTGACCACCGCCGTGATGGGCAACTGCGGCGTCGGCGTGGCGCCGGTGCGCTCGACCATGCACGACTTCCTGATGGGCGACCTGGTAAACGTCGAGGGCATCCCGCAGGACGTCATGCAGGCCGGCATCGACTGGCAGTGGGGACACTTCGGCGAGTACATGGACGCCATGGACCGGCGCGGCCTTGGCATCAACGTGGCGGCGATGGTCGCCATGACGCCGCTGCGTCACTACGCGATGGGCGAGGCCTCGCTCAGCCGCGCCGCCGAGGCGAACGAAATCGCCACCATGACAGCCGCGTTCGCAGGCGCCATGGAAGCCGGCGCCTTCGGCTATTCCACCACCAGCGAGGGCGTGCACGTCGGCTACCAGGGCAAGCCCGTGGCCTGCCGCAACGCCAGCCCGGACGAGCACCGCGCCCTGTGCGGCGTGCTGCGCCAGGCCGGCCGCGGCAACGTGGAATTAACCCTCAAGCTCGGCGGCGTGGTCGGCCGCCAGGAGCACGATTTCCTGGAACTGCTGGTGCGCGAGAGCACGCGTCCGGTCACCTGGCTGGCGGTAGTCAACGCCGCCGAACAGCCGCGTTCCTACGAGGAGCGCATGGCCGCCGTGGCCGACCTGACCGCCTGGGACATGGCCGTGCCGCAGACCACCTGCCGGCCGCTGCGTTTTCAGCTGAACCTCGCCAACCCGTACATCCTGGGCGTGTTCCCGACCTGGCAGCCGGTGATGCGCCTGTCGCGCGAGCAGAAACTGGCCCGTTATGCGGACCCGGCGTTTCGGCAGGCCTTCCGCGACGATCTGAAAAACATTCCGGCCTTTGGCAAGGACATCTGGAGCCGCTTTTACGTGCTCGACGGCATCAGCGATCAGGCGCGCGCGCTGGCGAAAGGTGGCCACAGCCTGCGGCAACTGGCGGACGCCCAGGGCCGCGACCCGATGGACCTGCTGGTCCAGATCGCCGTCGAGGACCAACTGCGCACCACCTTCGACATGGTGGCCCTGAACTACGACGCCGCCGACACCATCCCGCTGGTGCGGGACGACCGGCTGCTGATCGGCCTGTCCGACGCCGGTGCGCACCTGGACATGCTGTGCGACGCCGGCTACAGCACCCACCTGCTGCAACGCTGGGTGCGCGAGACCGGCGCGCTGACCCTGGAACAGGGCGTGCAGAAACTCACCTCCATCCCGGCCCGGTTCTTCGGCATCGACCGCGGCGTGCTGGCGGTCGGCAAGGCGGCCGACCTGGTCATCTTCGATCCGGCCACCGTCGCCTGCGGCGACAAGCAGTGGGCGCATGACCTGCCCGGCGGCGGACGGCGCTTCGTGACCCGCTCCACTGGCATCCGCGCCACCATCGTCGGCGGCGAAGTGCTGTTCGAGAACGGCGCCTACCGGCAAGGCCCGCGCAAGGGGCGAATGCTGCGCAGCTACGACACCTGAGCACCGGATCGGGGTTACGGCCTGGCGGCCTTCGCCCAGCTACCGGGCTCCGCTCCGCCTGATTCACGGTGAAGAAATACCTGCCGCCCGCAGCATCGGCACGCCAGTAGCGCGTGTGGTGCCGTCCCGTGTGAGTTGTTGGGCTTCCTGCGTCAGCCCATCCTATGGCGTGCTCAAGTCCGGACGGCCTTTCGATCCGGCCTTGCATCCCGTGGCCGGATAACAGTATCTACGGCTCGCTGCTGGCCGACATGCAGGCCCTGGGGTTGCCGAATTAAGACGAGTCCTCCCGGAATGGGGAATATGCCGCGCCATCCCGTCTTCCGGAAGCGACGCGGGCTTGAGCTCATCCGAATCGCTGCGGCTGGTCCACGAAACGTGCCCGGCCAACGATGGATACAGCGCACGGGGGCGCCGATATATCACCCAAAAACATAGTGATCGATGATGAACCCGGCCGCTGCACATCCCGGGGATGGGTGAAGGCGCCAGGCCTTAACCCATCCCCGGGATGCCGGGACGGATTCCTTGCACATCGACTATGGTGTCAAATGGGGGGGCCCCGACGTCCCATAACCATGAACACGATGGCGAGAATGAGACCCACCACGAAAAGTATCCAGGCAATGTTTGTCGCCACTCCGGCAATGCCAGAGAAGCCGAACACCGCCGCCACGATTGCGATGATGAGGAATACAACAGCCCAACTCAACATAGCAGTTCTCCTGTCGAACCAACGTTGTTTCAGGTTTGAAGGACCCGCCGCGGCGTCTCCGTCAACCCAGGAAAACGCTGAACTATTCAGCGTTTCCCCCGCGCAGGGACGCGCTATCGAAATCAGTGGCAGCGAACCACTGATTCTGCGAGCCATCGGAAAATCACACTCTTCCGATGGCGGACGCTGAAAAATCCAGTATGGATTTTTCAGCACCTCCCTGGTGATTGGGACCACGGTAACCGTGGAAAGTTCGGGCAACAGAATTGGCTGCGGATCGGACAGTCCAATGCACAAGTGCAATCACCGATGGCGTGCTTCCCTGAAACTCCACCGGCCTGAGTGCGACGCCGCTACGTATCCCGGATCATGGATTACGGCCTGGCGCCCTCACCCATCTACCGGTTCGAGTAAGGCGCGACCTTCAAACGGCGCCGTCGCCGGAAAGGCAAAACGCGCATTGGACATTCCACCATCACCCTTCGCGGATGGCTCATTTTTCGGCCTAAGCCGGCGTGAGCCGCCGCGTCCAGGCGGCCAGCGCTTCGAGCAATTTGCCAATGATTTCTCGCGTGGGTTCATGAGTCAGCCGGCCCTGCGCATCGAAGCGCGTGTGGGCGGAGGCGATCATTACCTCAGGCGCATTCAGGAAATGGACATCCAGACCTACCAGGCTCTGACGCAGGTGGTACTGCGCTCGAGCCGTACCCAGGGTGCTCGGGCTGGCACCCATCACAGCTGCCGGCTTGCCGGCGAATGGCTGCTCGGGGGGGCGTGAGACCCAGTCGATCGCGTTCTTGAGCACGCCCGGAATCGAGTAGTTGTACTCCGGCGTCACGAACAACAAGCCGTCGGCGGCGCGAATCTGTTCCCGCAGCCGCTCGACCGGCGCTGGAAAACCCTGCGCGTAAACGTCCTCGTTATACAAGGGCACGTCAGCAATCTCAGCGCTTTCAATGCTCAGTCCGGCCGCCGGCGCCAGTTCCTGCGCGACCCTCAATACGGCCTGGTTATAGGAGCCCTGCCGCAGGCTGCCGCACAGGCCGAGAATTTTCAGTGGCGTGGTCATGAGTGTTCTCCGGTTGAAGGCGGCGCTGCCAGCGCGCTACGCCGGGACGGGTAGACGCCCGGGTGGGGCCGTAAACGTCGCTGTCGGTACGGGTTCGACAAGACAACGTCAGTCGAGTTTCCCGGGCTTGCCGCAGGCCTGATGACCAAGCACGCAGCGCACAAACGGTGCCTTGGCCTGGGTGTAGGCCTCACGATCACCTGAAAATTGCTCTGCCAGGCGGGCTGCAGGTTCGGTAGGTTGCGCTGTGCCCGCCTCCTCTCGCCAGCCAGCGTAGCCGCGTAGGGCGGAATAGCGCAGCGTATTCCGCCTTCCGAGAGCAAGGCTACTCGAAACTCAACCCGCGCACGGCTGATCCGGCGGCCCAGTCCGGTGGATAAACACCGCGCTCGACGTAGCGGTGAAATGACGAATACGGCCAGTCCACAACGTGGTCGGCGTGGCCGTGTTTCACGGGGTTGTAATGGATGTAGTCCACGTGTCGGGTCAGGTCGGCCGCATCGCGGATCGCGTGTTCCCAGAAGCGCCGCTGCCAGATGCCGCGCTCGCCGGTGCGCTGGCGTCGTTCGGACAGCCGTTCCCCAGCCGCGATGCCGCGCGCGAAGACGGCTTTGATCAATCGCCAGCGGGTAGAGAAATCGGCATCGGCGGCCGGCAGTGTCCAGACACAGTGCAGGTGATCCGGGAGGATCACGATGGCGTCGATGGTGAACGGATATCGATGCCGGACGCCGCGAAACGCTTCGCGCAGCGTCGCGATGTTCTCAACCAACAGCCGGCGGCGGCGTTCGAGCAGGGCGACGGTGAAGAAGAAGGTTCCGCCAGGGATGTCAGCACGAACGTAATGCGGCATGGCGGGAGTGTAACAACGGTGGCTGCGGGGTAACCCGGAAGGCGGAATACGCTGCGCTATTCCGCCCTACGCGGGCTACGCGGGCTCCGTCGGGCAGGTTGCCGCGGGCAACCTTTGTGCTCCGGTATTCCCGGTGTTTACGATGTTGGGCTTCCTGCGTCAGCCCAACCTACTGGGCTCTGAAATTTATTGCCGAATAGCCCCGTAGATCATGAAAAATACCGATATCCACGCGCAAACCGTGAGCCACAATCGGAATCGAAACGATTTCTTGTCGCGTGAGAATATATAAGCAATTGCGACTGGAATCGCGGCCATTCCCAGGACGCCTAGCAACCCACCAAAAAAGTCAGGTAACCACACCGAAAAACCGCGTATCGACAATAACAATGTTGTAATCATGCCGATCAAAAACAAATTCGCAGCAAGCACTCCCCATGCGATATCCCGCTTAGCCAGCGACTGAGAGTTACCCTTAATGCGTTCATCGTTCATTGTTTTCCCCTTCAGGTGAGCGATTGATTATTCGGCGAGACCCAACGTTCAAGCTCACGGCCGGTGCGCGGCTTTATCGCGCAGCGTCCCTAGTAGCGCAGTGTTAGGGGGAGGGTCTTATAACAATGGACCGCCGAATTTTTTCAACCACAGGCTTCCATAGCGCCACCTCCGATTCTCGGTAAGATAGACTGATGCGAATTTCCTGACTAAAGGTAAATACTTGGTTGATCTGAACGAAGACTGGACCTTCAGGGCTAGTACGTCTGTACTCGGTAACAACGGCAGGATGGCCAGAAATTGTCTCGATGCGAGTGCCAAGGAACTCTATCAACAGATTACCTTGAAGCGGCAGCAACTTCTGAAAGTTTTGACGCATCTCACTTTGAAGGTCACGAATATCGGCAGTGGTGATTGAGGCGAACTCAGATGGCGCGACGGAAGGTGGAATTGTTGAGCTAACCCTTACCGCCGCATACGTTGAGCGCGGCATAGAATTTGCCGCGATAAGATTAGTTTCTTGTCCATCCGGCGGTCCTTCACCAGACAACCCTATAATAACGTCAGCGGAGTCCTGGATTGCCTGATTAAGGTCAGCGCTGAGTAGCCACCAGCCCTTTGGTATCTTCAGCTCAATACCCCGAGGTAGCGTTACCTGCACAAAGTTTGAACCCGATTGCGCGTGTGTCGTTTGAGGGGGAAGCAGTGCAAATAGGAATAGAAGTGCCGAAGGGCATAGGATTTTTTTCATTTTCCATCGTCTCTTTTGGTAATGGCGCGGCAAGTGCAATAAAGCACGGAACTTGTAGTGCCGTATCTTCCAAGGTAATCAGGGATGAACGTTGGCTGAATGAATAGGAGAGCCGGTGTCGATAAAAGAATGATAGACCTTACAAGTTCCATCGTCTGCACCCCTAACGTGTAGACTGGGGGGGGCGCATGTTAGCCATCACCTGCGCCTCGGCAAGCGCATTGGATTGACAACTCGCCAGCCATCGTAGTTGCGATGATGGGTGAGGTAGTAATCAATAGCGGCCCGTGCAAACTCACGGTACTGTCGGTCATTCCAGAGGTAAATAATGTTCTTTTTGGGCTCACGCCGTTGTTGTTTAGGGAATCGCTGATCAATCCACCGAAACCGGCGCCGTGGACATGACGGCGCCAACGCGTGATCGAGCTGGGGGAAAAACGGCCCGTTTTCGGATGTGGATTGGGTAAATGTACGCGTTTCAGCCGGGTATTTCGGGTTTTGGGCTCCCTCAGGACGCACTGAGGCTGTGCCGCGCCCGCAAACGCCA